>JAVBYK010000348.1 GCA_030824095.1 bacterium | reverse complement strand
CAAGACCCTAGGCTGCCGAGCACCATGATCGCCATACAAACCGAATCCGCCTGGAAGGGCACCTCCAATTGCCGCACGTGCGGAATCCGCGACATGGTCCTGTTTGCCGACCTGAACGAGGACGATTTCAAGATGATCCACGCTCCGGTGGATTCACTGGAGTTGCCCACCGGGGACATTCTGTTCAATGAGGGGGATGCGGCGCGGGGCATCTTCACGCTGCGCGAAGGCATGGTCAAACTGGTGCGCATCACGCCGGATGGTCGCCAGCGCATCGTGCGCGTGCTGCGTCCGGGCGATGTGGTGGGGCTGGAGGCGCTGGTGCACGCCCGCTATGACGCCGATGCGATTGCGTTGACCGAGGTGTCTGTGTGCCGGGTTCCGCTATCAGTGATCCACACCTTGCAGGCGCAGTCGCCGCGCCTGCACCAGAAGCTGATGGAAAAGTGGTCACACGCGCTGAAGGAAGCCAATGACTGGCTGGTGGACCTGAATTTCGGCACGGCGCGCAGCCGGGTGAGCAACTTTGTGCTCAAGATGCGCGGCACCCTGGACGACGACACCGTCACCCTGTTTGCCCGGGAAGACATGGGCGCCATGCTGGACCTGAAGATGGAAACGGTCAGCCGCGAAATCAGCGCCCTGGTGCGCGAAGGGGTGCTGCAACCGCAGGACCGTCTGGGGCGGCGATACCGCATCCAGAACCTGGAGCAGTTGCAGGCGGCCTGAACCCGGGCCGCGTTCTGCGCAAAGGGCTCAGCGCTTGGCGGCGGCAGCCGCGTCTTCGCGCATCTTGCGCTTGAAGAAGCTCACGAAGAACACGCCCATCCCCAACATGAACACGATGCCGCTGATGCTCATCAGGCCGTAGTCGGTGGAAAACAGGTCAGACAGAATTTTCATGGATCACACTCCTTGGTTTGGAGCCCGCAGTGTGCACCCGCCAAGCCGGTTGACTATTGATCTAAGTCATTCTCCGCCCGGCTTGAGCGCTTCCAGTCGGGCCTTCAGGAAACCGCCCGTGCCGTAGCGCGTGACCCGGCTGTAGAAGCGCTCGGTCAGGCGTTTGACCATGGCCGAGTAGTCGTCAATCAGCGGCGGCAGGATGCTGCAACTGTCGTAGTTCACCACCACGGCCACCCGCTGGCCCAGCGGTTCCAGCAGCGCGGTCAGGTGCTGTTCGATATCGACAATGTCACTGGCCTGGTCCACGGCCAGGCCTTCGAAGTTGATGAAAAGCAGGCGGTGTTCGCGGTCCAGTTCACAGCGTTGTGCCAGCGGCGTGGCCAGCAGGCGTTCGCGCAGGCCCACTGGCTCCTCGGCAAACAGGGCCGCGTCCATCAGGCGCAGGTTGGGGCTGATGGCAGGCATGAAGTCCATCTGCGCCAGGATGTCGCGCTCCAGGTCGATGCCGGGGGCGATCTCGATCAGCTCCAGGCTGCCCTGGTCGCCATCAGGCTTCAACTGGAACACGCAGCGCTCGGTCACGTACAGCACGCGCTGCCCCCGCTTGCAGGCCTCGCGGCCGCTGAAGGTGCGGTGCTCCACCGCCTGCACGAACTTGCGCGTGCAGCCCTCGCTGCGGATCTGCGGGCGGCCGTCCTGCAGGCGCACGTCCAGCCCGCCAGCGGTGAAGGTACCGACCATGACCACCGCCTTGGCGTTCTGGCTGATGTTGATGAAGCCGCCGGCGCCGGCCAGGCGCGGGCCGAACTTGCTGACATTCAGGTTGCCCTGGGCGTCGGCCTGTGCCAGCCCCAGCACGGCGATGTCCAGACCGCCGCCGTCGTAGAAGTCGAACTGGTTGGGCTGGTCGATGACGGCCTGCGAGTTGACCGCCGCGCCAAAGCTCATGCCGCTGGCCGGAATGCCGCCAATGACACCAGGCTCGGCGGTGAGTGTGACCAGGTCGATGATTTTTTCCTCTGCGGCCACACTGGCCACGCCCTCGGGCATGCCGATCCCGAGGTTGACCACGCTGTTGGGGTGCAGCTCCAGCGCGGCCCGGCGGGCAATCACCTTGCGTTCGCACAGTGGCATGCTAGCGAGCGAATCCTGCGGCACGCGAATTTCGCCGGAGTACGCCGGGTTGTACTGTTCGGAGAAGGTCTGCATGTGGTGGGCCGGGTCGGTGCACAGCACTACGGCGTCCACCAGCACGCCGGGCACCTTGACCAGGCGCGGGTGGAGCGTGCCGCGCTCGGCAATGCGCTCCACCTGTGCGATGACGATGCCGCCCGAATTGCGCGCTGCCATCGCAATCGCAAGTGCTTCGAGCGTGAGCGCCTCGCGCTCCATGCTCAGGTTGCCGTCGGGGTCGGCCGTGGTGGCGCGGATGATGCCCACCGAGATGGGGAAGGCCTTGTAGAACAGGTATTCCTTGCCGTCCACCTCCATCAGGCGTACCAGGTCTTCGGTGGTGCAGGCGTTGATCTTGCCGCCGCCCCAGCGTGGGTCGACAAAGGTGTCCAGGCCGACGTGGGTGAGGGTGCCGGGCTTGCCGGCCGCGATGTCGCGGAACAGGTGGGTGATGACCCCCTGGGGCAGGTTGTAGGCCTCGATCGCGTTGTCGATGGCCAGCTTCTGCAACGCCGGCACCAGACCCCAGTGGCCGCCCACCACGCGCCGCACCATGCCGGCGTGGCCCAGGTGGTTCAGGCCGCGGCTGGCGCCGTCGCCCTGGCCGGCGGCATAGACCAGGGTCAGGTTGCGTGGTGAGCCGGTGCCGGTTTCCTCCTGTGTGCCCAGAAAGCGCTTCTCCAGCGCCACGGCAATGGTCTCGGCAAAGCCGATGCCGACAAAGCCGCCGGTGGCCAGTGTGTCGCCGTCGTGGATCAGGCGGACCGCTTCAGCCGCGGTGACGACCTTGTTGCGCAGGGCGCCCTGGCTGGCGGCATGGTTGAGTTGGGTGTGCATCGCTGTCTCCTCGATATGCGGTCAGGAAGCCGGGATGCATGGGCGTTTCCTATGCCGCGTTGCCGTTGCTGTTGGGCCGTTTGGCGGCGGCCTCTTCGTCGGTTTCCTGCGTGGCGCGTGGCCGGTCGCTGTGGGATACGGGGTAGCTGTCGGCCTGGTAGCTGGGGCCCTTCATGACCATGACGATGACACAGCCGATGGCCACCGTGGCGACCATGGTCCAGTGGAAGACCAGCACGGCGCCCACGAAGAAGTCGGCCATCTGCAGCCAGCGTGCCTGGGCGGGGCTGGTGTCCGGGTCGCTCAGCATGTGCAGTGCCAGCAGGGCGATCAACGGCAGTGCGGTGCCCAGCAGGGCGATCCAGGGTAGCTTGCGCCACAACGTCCACTCCAGACCGCTGGCGGCACGGGGGCTATGGGGCACTTTTCGCAACCATTTCATGGTGGGTCGGGGCGCAGATGGGGTTGGAGAACCCCCCTAGTATTGCGCAATGCGCGGTTCCCGGGTGCGCCGCCCGGGCCGGCTGGGTACCCGGGTCGGAATGGTTTATGGCATTTTCAGTGCCTGGCCCTCGTCGAATCTGGTTTTGTTGCTATGAAGTTTGTAGCAATTTAATCAACTTCTGGTGAACGCCGCCAAAGCCGCCGTTGCTCATGCACAGCACATGGTCGCCGCTCTGGATCTGCGCCATGACCTGGGCGACCAGTGCGTCAATGCTGTCGGCCACCTGGGCACGCTCGCCCATGGGGGACAGCGCCTCACGGGCGTCCCAGTCCAGTCCGCCACTGTGGCAAAAGGCCAGATCAGCTTCTTCCAGGCTCCACGGCAATTGGGACTTCATCGCGCCCAGTTTCATGGTGTTGCTGCGCGGCTCGAACACGGCCAGGATGCGGGAGGCGCCGACGCGGCGGCGCAGGCCATTGATGGTGGTGCGGATGGCGGTGGGGTGGTGGGCGAAGTCGTCGTAAATGGTGACGGGCGCAGCACCACGCCATGGGACGCTGGCGCGCACCTCCAGCCGGCGCTTGACGTTCTGGAAACTGCCCAGCGCCTGGGCTGCCATTGCGGGCGTTACGCCCACGTGCTCTGCAGCAGCTATTGCCGCCAGCGCGTTGAGCTGGTTGTGCACGCCGGCCACGTCCCATTCCACGCGCGCCACCACCTGACCGCGCTGCAGCACGTCAAAGGCATGGGGTTCGCCCAGCGCGGTGAAGTCGCTCACGGCGCTGCCAAATGTGCGGACCTCGCTCCAGCAGCCCTGGTTCAGCACCCGGGTCAGGCTTTCCTCCAGGCCATTCACGACGACGCGCCCTGACGCGGGCACGGTGCGTACCAGGTGGTGGAACTGGCGCTCGATAGCGGCCAGGTCGTCAAAGATGTCGGCGTGGTCGAACTCCAGGTTGTTCAGCACCACCGTGCGCGGGCGGTAGTGGACGAACTTGCTGCGCTTGTCGAAGAAAGCGGTGTCGTATTCGTCGGCTTCGATGACGAAGAGGGGGCGTTCGTTGGGTCGGCCGGGGGGCTGCGGGTTTTGCTCCGTGTCCCCCGCCCGCGTTGCGGGCTCCTCCTTTACCTGCGCAAAACCCGCAGCCCCCCGACCTCCACCCAGCCGCGCGGAGACGCCGAAGTTCAATGGGACGCCGCCCACGAGAAAACCGGGTTGTAGGCCGGCGCTTTCCAATATCCACGTCAGCATCGCCGTGGTCGTGGTCTTGCCGTGGGTGCCGGCAACGGCCAGCACGTGGCGGCCTTGCAGCACATGCTCGGCCAGCCACTGCGGGCCGCTGGTGTAGGGCGCGCCGGCATCCAGGATGGCTTCCATCAGCGGGAATTTGGGCGAACCGTCGGCCAGGCGCGCGCGGCTGACCACATTGCCGACCACGTACATGTCGGGTTGAAGCGCCATCTGGTCGGCGCCAAAGCCTTCGATCAGGTCAATGCCCAGGGCCCGGAGCTGGTCGCTCATGGGGGGGTAGACGCCGGCGTCGCAGCCGGTCACCTTGTGCCCCGCTTCGCGGGCCAGAGCCGCCAGACCGCCCATGAAGGTGCCGCAAATGCCAAGAATATGAATGTGCATGGGTCTATTCTACGGGGCGGTTCTGTGTCGAATCGCCTTCCAGCCCTCGGGGTTCATGCTCCAGCAGCTATCAAAAGGGGAGCGCTTTGGCCCGTTGGTGGGCGCTTGCGGACCGGGAGCAAAATACGGGCATGGACGATTTGAAAGACGAACTGGCTGCCGTGGCCGCCCGCATGGTGGTGGAAGAGGGCCTGGAATTTGGGGCCGCCAAGCGGCGTGCCGTGCGGCAGATGGGGCTGCCAGCTCGCACTGCGCTGCCCGACAACGACACGCTGGAGTTGGCCGTGGAAGACTACATCGCGGTGTTTTGCGCGGAGACCCAGCCGGGCGAATTGAAGGCCCTGCGGGGGCTGGCGCTGATCTGGATGGAGCGGCTGGAGCGTTTCAGGCCCCATATTGCCGGTGCCGTCTGGCATGGCACGGCAACACGGCATTCCGATATTTACCTGCAGTTGTTTTGCGATGACCCCAAATCAGCCGAAATCGGGCTGATTGACATGAATATCGCCTACGAACCGCGCACCGTGACCGGTCTGCATGGGGACCCGGTCGACGCCCTGAGTGTGCATGTTTTCTGCGCCGAGCTGGAAGAGCATGTGGGTCTGCACCTGCTGATTTATGACCTGGACGACATGCGGGGGGCCATGCGCGCAGACAGCCGGGGCCGTAGGCCCCGTGGGGATACTGCTGCACTGCGCAGTTTGCTGCATGATGTGGGCCCATGAACGCTTCAGATCCGAATTCCATCCCCCTGGAACAGCAGACCCCTGATTCCCGGCGCCGGCTGCTGTTGGGCCTGACGGCGGCGGGTGCTGGCCTGTTGGGCGTGGGAGCCGCCTGGTGGCGCACGCAAACACCGGATGCGCCGCCACCCAGCCCGCCGGCCGAGGGCTTCTGGACCAGCCAGTTTGAGATGCCCCAGGGGGGCACGGTGTCCATGGGGGCGTTGCGCGGGCGTCCTCTGCTGGTGAACTTCTGGGCCACCTGGTGCGCTCCCTGTGTGGAAGAACTTCCGCTAATCAACGATTTCTACAGGCAAAATAAGGCCAACGGCTGGCAAGTAGTGGGTTTAGCGGTGGACAAACTGGCGCCCGTCCAAGCCTTTCTGCAGAAAATGCCGCTGGATTTTCCGGTTGGCATGGCCGGGCTGGCGGGGGCGGAACTGAGTCGCGGCATGGGCAATCTGGTGGGTGGTTTGCCGTTTTCCGTGGTGCTGGGCAGCGACGGAATGGTCTTGCAACGCAAAATGGGGCGCCTGGTGCCCGACGATCTGGCCAACTGGCTTCGATTAAAATGAGTGCCCTGGCGGGCCAAAACGGGCTTTCCCGGGCGCCGACCGAGCGTTCGATGCGTTGAATTTAGATTAATTTGCCGCCAGATGCCTGCAATAAACAAATATTTATCGGCAAATGACCGAAAATTGCTGTAAATTCGCGTTTCACTAAATTATGGCCGTTGGAGGTAACATGGATTTACGCAAACTCAAGACCCTGATTGATCTGGTATCGGACTCCAATGTGTCCGAACTGGAAATTACCGAGGCCGAAGGCAAGGTTCGCATCGTCAAGGGCGGCGGGGCCATCGTTCACAGCTACGCTCCGGCCCCCGTCTATGCACAGCAGCCTGCTCCCGCAGGAGCGCCCGCTGCTGCCGTAGCGCCGGCCGGCGCACCGGTAGTCGCTCCGGTGGCCGCGGAAGTCGGGCACACGGTGAAGTCGCCGATGGTGGGCACGTTCTACCGTTCTTCATCTCCCGGTGCCAAGGCCTTTGTGGAAATCGGCTCGGCGGTCAAGGAAGGCGAGACCATCTGCATCATCGAAGCGATGAAGATTCTCAACGAGATCGAAGCGGACAAGTCCGGCACCATCACCCGCATCCTGTGTGACAACGGGCAGGCAGTGGAATACGGCCAGCCTCTGTTCACGATTGAATAAGCTGCTGCAAGCATTCCCATGTTCAAAAAAATCCTGATCGCCAACCGTGGCGAGATTGCGTTGCGAATCCAGCGCGCCTGCCGCGAGCTGGGTGTCAAGGCGGTGATGGTCTATTCCGAAGCCGATCGCGATGCCAAGTACATCAAGCTGGCCGATGAGGCGGTGTGCATCGGACCGGCCCAGTCGGCACAGAGCTACCTGAATGTGCCAGCCATCATTTCGGCGGCCGAAGTCACCGACGCGGAAGCCATTCACCCCGGATACGGCTTCCTGAGTGAAAACGCCGATTTTGCCGAGCGGGTTGAGAAGAGCGGTTTCCAGTTCATTGGCCCCTCGCCGGACTCGATCCGCATCATGGGCGACAAGGTGTCGGCCAAGCAGGCGATGATCCGCGCCGGCGTGCCCTGTGTTCCCGGCTCCGAGGGCGAGCTACCCGACGACCCAGCACTGATCCGGCGCATGGCCAAGGCCGTTGGCTACCCCGTCATCATCAAGGCGGCGGGCGGCGGTGGCGGACGCGGCATGCGCGTGGTCCACACCGAGGCCGCGCTGATCAACGCCGTGGCCATGACCAAGGCGGAAGCCGGTGCCGCATTCGGCAACCCGGCTGTGTACATGGAGAAGTTTCTCCAGAATCCCCGCCACATTGAAATCCAGATCCTGGCCGACAAGCACCGTAATGCCGTGTATTTGGGCGAGCGGGATTGTTCCATGCAGCGCCGCCACCAGAAAATTCTGGAAGAGGCGCCAGCGCCTGGCATCAACCGCAAGCTGATCGAGCGCATTGGCGAACGCTGCGTGGCGGCCTGCAAGAAGATTGGCTACCGGGGTGCCGGTACTTTCGAATTTTTGTACGAAGACGGCGAGTTCTATTTCATTGAAATGAACACCCGGGTCCAGGTGGAGCATCCGGTGACCGAAATGATCACGGGCGTCGATATCGTGCGCACGCAGATCATGGTGGCGGCCGGTGAGAAGCTGCCGTTCACGCAGCGCCAGATCGAAATCCGTGGGCACGCGATCGAGTGCCGTGTCAACGCCGAAGATCCGTACAAGTTCATCCCATCGCCGGGCCGCGTGACCACCTGGCATGCGCCGGGCGGTCCGGGCGTGCGTGTGGATTCGCATGTGTACACCAACTACTTCGTGCCCCCCAACTACGACTCCATGGTCGGCAAGATCATCGTCCACGGTGATACGCGCGAGCAGGCCATGGCCCGCATGCGCACGGCGCTGGCCGAGACCGTGGTCGAGGGCATCAATACCAACATCCCCCTGCATCGGGAGTTGATGGTGGACGCCAGTTTCATGAATGGCGGCACCAACATCCACTACCTGGAACAGTGGCTGGACCAGCGCAAGCGGTAATCACCATGGCGATGTTCGAACTGAGCCTGATGTGCCCCGAGGACCGGGTCGAGCAATTGAGTGACGCGCTCGATGCGCTGGACGCCCTGAGCGTCAGCGTCGAGGATGCCGACGCCCAGACCGATGCCGAGCAGGCGCTGTTCGGCGAGCCCGGCATGCCACCGCCCAAGGATGGCTGGCAGCGCTCCCGCGTGGTGGCGCTGTTTGCCGATGAAGCTCTGGCACGCGATGCAGCCACACTGCTGCAGGCGCAGGACTTCTTTGATGGCTGCCAGTTGCTGGCCATGGCACCGGTGCAGGAACAGGACTGGGTGCGCCTGACGCAATCCCAGTTTGCGCCGGTTGAAATCACCCCCGAATTCTGGATCGTCCCCACCTGGCACGAACCGCCCGCGCAGGCCCGCCAAGTCATACGTCTGGACCCAGGCCTGGCCTTTGGCACCGGAACCCACCCGACGACCCGCATGTGCCTGCGCTGGATTGCGACGCATGCCATGCCGGACCGGGTGCTGGACTATGGCTGCGGATCGGGCATCCTGGCCATTGGCGCCGCCAAATATGG
>JAVBYK010000491.1 GCA_030824095.1 bacterium | reverse complement strand
TGGCCCCGGCGCAGCCGCTCTGAACCAACGTTTTGGTGTCAGGTCGGAACAATGACCCGCACCACGGACTCCCGGTTGTCCCGAAAGCCCATGCGCTGGTAGAGCTGGTGGGCGCCGGCGTTGTCGCGCATGACATGCAGGAACGGTGTCTCACCGCGCTGCATCTGGCGACGAATCAGATGCGTCATCAAGCGCCTTGCCAGACCCCGGCCCTGAAAGTCCGGATGGGTGCACACACCACTGATTTCGTGGAACGTGCCGGCGTGCAACCGTTCCCCGGCCATGGCAACCAGACGTGTGCCTTCAAAGCAACCGAAGTATTCACCCAGCTCTGGCGTACGCGGGCCAAACGGTCCCGGACGTGTCAGCGTGGCCAACTCCAGCGCCAGCGGCGCATGCTCCGGGCGCAACCGAACCAGGGCCAGTTCCCCATCCACATCGGGCAGGCCGCCTTGCCAGACCATCTGGAACATCGTGGCCTCTGCCTCGATGGCCCAGCCTGTCGGCGCCGGACCTGACCAGCCGCCACAGTACAGGTGTTCACCCGGCGTGCAGTACGGCGCCAATTCGTCGAGCCGGGGACGTTCGGGTTCGGCAAACCCCAGCATCGGAGAAAACCCGCTGGCGTAACGACGTGATGCGCCCACACCACTGGCATAGGCGGCATGGTGCCCGGTCAGGGTGTGCCAGATGACGTTGTCAAGAAGGGGGTGCATGCCTCAGTATCCGCAAGACGCAACGTGACTCATTTTGCCGGCAGGGCCCACAGCAGGCCGCGGGTGGCGATGATGGGGTACACCGTCGCATGGTCTTCGCCGCTGACCACTTCAGAGCGCACCGTCAGGCCCGGATAGCGGCGGGACTTCAGTTGCCTCTCAAAGGCTTGCACGTCTCCCACCATATCCACCTCTTGGTTGTAGCGCGGGTTGCGCGACTGGGGGTGCAAGGTCTCGTATCCGCCGGTCATCAGCAACACACGGGCTGGCAAATCCCGCTCGCGCGCCGCATAGGCACTTTCAACACCAAACACGTGTCGCTTGCCAAACCACAGCGACGGGCTTCCCAACACATAGTGGTCAAACATGCCCGGCTCGGTCAACAAGGCGTGCAAACCAAACAACCCACCATAGGAGTGGCCAATCAACACCTTGCGGTGCATATCGGACCGGTAAGTGCGTGCAACAAAGGGAAAGACCTGACTGACTACAAACCGCCGGTAGGCCTCGGCCTGGCCGTAGACACCTTCCACTGGGGCTGCCTTGCCGTTTTTACGGTCGGTGGGGGTGTAGTCACGATTGCGGCTTTGCACAGGGGTCTCCCCCTTGGCATATCCCAGGCCCACCAGAATGAACTCGGACAGATTGCCCCCATTGCGGCTGACAAAGCTGCCAATGTTGCGCACGACCGGGAAGGCATACGGCGCATCGGTGACAAAGACAACGGGGTAACTCTGGTTGCTCTTGCCGTAACTCGCTGGCAAGCTGATGTAGAGGTCGTAGTCGCGTCCCGAAGACTCCATGCGCAGGGTATGCACCTCGGTCCCCTCCAGCACATAGGCTGGGGCGTCGGCTTGCACGAGTCCGCACCACAGGAGCAGGGCGGCGGTGATCAGGCGAAACAGTGCTAGCGGCAATGCCCAAGGCCTGGGCATGTCAACATAGCCGAACCTCAAAACGGAATGTCGTCGTCCATGTCATCAAAGCCGCTGGCCGGGCGCGGAGGCGGTGCCTGGCGGGCGGCCGGGGCGGCTGCAGCGGGGCGGGGTGCCGGTGCGGGACGACGCGGTGCACTCTCGTAGCCACCTTCGTCGCCACCTGCGGGCTCACCCATGCCTTCGCGGCCACCCAGCATCTGCATCTCGTTGGCAATGATGTCGGTGGCGTATTTTTCGACGCCGTCCTTGTCGGTGTACTTGCGGGTCTTGATGCGGCCTTCCACATACACGGAGCGGCCCTTCTTCAGGTATTGGCCCACGATCTCGGCCAGCTTGCCAAAGAACGTGACGCGGTGCCATTCGGTCTCTTCCACCATCTCACCGGACTTGTTCTTGTATTTGCTGCTGGTCGCAATGGTGATGTTGGCCACCGGCTCGCCGCTGGGCAGGTAACGGATTTCCGGGTCGCGCCCCAAGTTGCCGACCAGAATGACTTTGTTTACGGATGCCATGGTGTTCCTAATGGGTTGGGGCCAGTGTCCGCCCGGCGCGCAGGCAGCGGAGGAACCGGCAGGGTCTCAAAGTATGGGGAGTTTAGCCGGCCTTGGGTGCCTTCATGGGCCAGGCGACGACCAGCCAGGCCACCATGGCAACGGCGCAGGTGCCAAACAGGGCCTGGGGTCCGGCGCTCTTGACGAGCCAGCCACCCAACGCACCGCCGGTGAAGAGTCCCAGGGACTGCAGGCTGTTGTAGACACCCAGGGCCGCTCCGCGGGCGTTGCCTGGTGCAACGCGCGAGGCCATGCTGGGCTGGCTCGCTTCCAGAACGTTGAATCCGCAAAAGAACACAAACAGCAGCACCGCCAGCACCATGACCGTGGGCGCGCTGGACGCCACACCCAGGAGACCCAGTTGCACCACGGCAATCAGCCCCACCGATGACAGGAACACCGCCCGCAGATAGCCCCGGCGTTCCAGCGGGAACAGCGTTGCCCCCATCACCACAAAGGAGCCCAGCACGGCCGGCAGGTAGACCCACCAGTGGTGGTCCTTGATCAGCCCTGCCTGCACCAGCAGGGTTGGCAGGGCAACCCACATGGCCAACTGCACCGCGTGCAGCACAAACACCCCAAAATACAGGCGCAACAGCGCCGGGTGCCGCAGCACGGCGGCCAGGCTCTCCGACAGGCTGACAACGGCCTGCTCCGCGTGTTTGGCCGGTTCCGCCGGAACCCACCACAAGACAACGGCAATGCCAGCCAGCGCCAGCACAAAAGTAAGCGCAAACATGCCACTCAGGCCCAACAGGGTATTCAGCAGGGGCGACAGCACCAGAGAGACGGAAAACACCAGCCCGATGCTGGCGCCCACAATGGCCATGGCCTTGGTGCGCACGATATCCCGCGTCTGGTCCGCCAGCAGGGCCGAGACGGCAGCCGAGATGGCTCCTGCGCCCTGCAGGGCCCGCCCGGCCAACAGCCAGGCCATGGTCGGTGCCAAAGCCGCCATCGCACTGCCAACCGCAAAGATCACCAGACCGATCACCATGACCCGCTTGCGGCCGAACCGGTCGGATGCCGCACCGAATGGCAACTGCAATAGGCCCTGTGTCAGGCCATAAATGCCCATGGCCAAGCCCACCAGTGCCGGGTCATCTCCCCCCGGGTATTTGCGCGCCTCCAGCGAAAACACCGGCAGCACCAGAAACAGCCCCAGCATGCGCAGTGCAAAGATCAACGCCAGTGAAGCACTGGAGCGGCGCTCTTGCGCGGTCATGGCGGTGGAAACGGGGGGAGCCCCGGCGTCCGGGGACAAAGTAGAAGACGAAGACAAAGCGGTTATTCGTGGGCTGGCGAAAAGGGGTCCATTGTCGCGCATCTGCCTGCAAACGCCTGGCGGGGCGCTGGAAGGGTTGCAGGAAGGCGCCGCAGCAATGACGCTGCCTATACGATAGCGGCATCATGCCCCGCATCGCCGTCATCGACTTCGAAACCACCGGCCTGTCCCCCGCCATGGGTGACCGCGCCACCGAGGTGGCCATCGTGATGCTGGAAGACGGTGAGGTGGTGGGGCGCTTTCAGAGCCTGATGAACGCGGGTGTGCGGATTTCGTCCTTTATCGAATCGTTCACCGGCATCAGCAACGCCATGATCCAGGCCGCACCACCAGCGGCCGAGGTGATGGCGGCGGCCAGCGAATTTGTGGGCAACGCCCCGATGGTGGCCCACAACGCATCGTTTGACCGGCGCTACTGGATGGCCGAGCTGGAGCGCCTGGACCTACCGGCGCCGCAGCCCTTTGCCTGCACGGTGCTGCTGTCGCGCCGGCTCTACCCCGAGGCCCGCAGCCACTCGTTGGGCGCCATGGCCGCCTTACACCAGCTCCCCAGCGCTGGGCGCGCCCACCGGGCATTGGCGGACGCCGAGGTGGCCGCCGCGCTGCTGCAACGCATCCAGGCCGACCTGTGCCAACGCTTTGACCTGCCAGAAGCGCGACACCCCTTGCTGATGAAAGTGCAAGCCAGCCCCAAGCACGCGTTGGCCGGGGTCGTAAAGAAGTACATAGCCGCAGCGTAAACAGCACTCAAGGCGGGAGCGGGGTACGGGCTGGGGGCGATTTCAAAAAGCGCAGCGTATGAGCCCCCGGCCCGTACCCCGCTCCCGCCGTGCGAATACCACGGGCAAACGCCCAATAGCGCCAGATTCCAACAGTCACTATCATGGTGGGTTTCCCCAACGCCGTTCATCCTCTCTCTTCCGTGGGCCACGACCTTGAACTCTCCTACTGACGGCACCTACCTTGCCCGGGCACTGCAGCAGCAGACCATCAGCATCCGGGGTGCGCGCACCCACAACCTGAAAAACATCGACCTCGACATCCCGCGCAACCAGTTGGTGGTGATTACGGGTTTGTCCGGCTCCGGCAAGTCCAGCCTGGCGTTCGACACGCTGTACGCCGAAGGCCAGCGCCGCTACGTGGAGAGCCTGTCCACCTACGCCCGCCAGTTCCTGCAACTGATGGACAAGCCCGACGTGGACGTCATCGAGGGCCTGTCGCCGGCCATCTCCATCGAGCAGAAGGCCACCAGTCACAACCCACGCTCCACGGTGGGTACGGTGACCGAGATCCACGACTACCTGCGGCTCTTGTTCGCCCGCGCTGGAACGCCCTACTGCCCGGACCACGACCTGCCGCTGCAAAGCCAGACCGTCAGCCAGATGGTGGACGCCGTGCTGGCGCTGCCGCAGGACACGCGGCTGATGATCCTGGCGCCGGTGGCGCGTGAGAAGAAGGGCGAATTCCTGGACGTATTTGCCGAGATGCAGGCCCAGGGCTATGTGCGCTTCCGGGTCAACGGTGCCATCTATGCGTTCGACGACCTGCCCACGTTGAAGAAAACCGAAAAGCACGACATCGATGTGGTGATCGACCGGGTCAAGGTGCGCGCCGACCTGCAACAGCGCCTGGCCGAGAGTTTCGAGGCCGCCCTGCGCCTGGCCAACGGGCGCGCCATCGCCGTCGAGATGGAGGAGAGCGCTATCGAAAATGATAGCGCCTCACGCAGTAATGACGAGGGCTACAGGCCAAAAGAGCACTTGTTCAATGCCAAGTTTGCCTGCCCGGTCTGCAATCACTCCATCAGCGAGCTGGAGCCGCGCCTGTTCTCGTTCAACTCACCGGTGGGCGCCTGCCCGAGCTGTGACGGCCTGGGCCAGCAGGACTTTTTCGACCCGGCGCGGGTGGTGGCGTTTCCCACGCTCAGCCTGGCCAGCGGTGCCATCAAGGGCTGGGACCGGCGCAACGGCTACTACTTTTCGATGCTGGAGAGCCTGGCCAAGCACTACAAGTTTGATATCGACAAACCCTTCGAATCGCTGCCGCCTGAAGTGCAGACCGCCATCCTGCAGGGCTCGGGCGAGGAAGAAATCAAGTTCAGCTATGCCATGGACTCCGGTGCCTCGCAGGGCAAGAAGCTGACCAAGAAGCACCCGTTTGAAGGCATCCTGCCGAACATGGCCCGCCGCTACCGTGAGACCGACTCGGCCCTGGTGCGCGAGGACCTGGCCCGCTACCGCAGCACCCAGCCCTGCCAGGCCTGCAACGGCTCGCGCCTGCGGCTCGAAGCCCGCCACGTGAAGATTGGCGACGACGACCAGGCCCGCGCCATTTACGAGATCAGCCGGTCTACGCTGCGCGAAAGTTACGCCTATTTCCAGACCCTGACCATGCACGGGGCCAAGGGCGACATTGCCGCCAAGGTGGTGCGCGAGATTGGCCTGCGCCTGAAATTCCTCAACGACGTGGGCCTGAACTACCTGAGCCTGGACCGCAGCGCCGAGACCCTCAGCGGCGGCGAATCGCAGCGCATCCGCCTGGCCAGCCAGATCGGCTCCGGCCTGACCGGCGTGATGTATGTGCTGGACGAGCCCTCCATCGGCCTGCACCAGCGCGACAACGACCGCCTGATCGACACGCTGAAGCACCTGCGCGACATTGGTAACAGCGTGCTGGTGGTCGAGCATGACGAAGACATGATGCGCGCGGCTGACCACATCATCGACATGGGTCTGGGCGCCGGTGTGCACGGCGGGCGCGTCATCGCGCAGGGTGACTTTGAAGCGGTCAAGGCCAACACCCAGTCGCTGACCGGCCAGTACCTGGCGCAAACGCTGAAGATTGCGGTGCCCAAGCGCCGCACTCCGTGGCTGCCAACCGTGGCGCCCAAGCCGGGGGATGAAGACCGTTTCAAGTCGCGCCATGCGCCCAGCCCCGCAGCCGTGCGCCGCGCCGAGCGGGAAGCCCACCACCGGGCCACGCAAGGCGAGCTGCAAACCCTGCGCGTGGTCGGCGCCACCGGCCACAACCTGAAATCCGTCAGCGTGGACTTCCCCGTGGGCCTGTTCACCTGCGTGACCGGCGTTTCCGGCTCGGGCAAGTCCACACTGGTCAACGACACGCTGTATGCCGCCGTGGCCCGCACCATCTACCGTGCCCATGAGGAGCCAGCAGCACACGAGGCCATCGAGGGCATCGAGCACTTTGACAAGGTCATCAACGTGGACCAGTCGCCCATCGGCCGCACGCCACGTTCCAACCCGGCCACGTACACCGGCCTGTTCACCCCCATCCGTGAGCTGATGGCCGAGGTACCCACGGCGCGCGAACGCGGCTATGGCCCCGGACGCTTCAGCTTCAATGTGGCCGGTGGCCGCTGCGAGGCCTGCCAGGGCGACGGCATGGTCAAGGTGGAGATGCACTTTCTGCCCGACGTCTACGTGCCCTGCGACGTCTGCGCGGGCCAGCGCTACAACCGCGAGACGCTGGAGGTGTTGTACAAGGGCAAGAACATTGCGCAGATCCTGGAACTCACCGTAGAGGCCGCGTTTGACTTCCTGCAGGCGGTGCCCACCATCGCCCGCAAGCTGCAAACCCTGCTGGACGTGGGCCTGAGCTACATCAAGCTGGGCCAGGCCGCCACCACCTTGTCCGGCGGCGAGGCGCAACGCGTCAAGCTGGCTCTTGAATTGTCCAAGCGCGACACCGGGCGCACGCTGTACATCCTGGACGAGCCGACCACCGGCCTGCACTTTGCCGACATCGACCTGCTGTTGAAAGTCTTGCACCAGTTGCGCGACGCCGGCAACACCATCGTCGTCATCGAACACAACCTGGACGTCATCAAGACCGCCGACTGGCTGATCGACATGGGCCCCGAGGGCGGTTCGGGCGGGGGCACCGTACTGGGTGTGGGCACGCCGGAAGACATTGCCGCCAACCCGGCCAGCCACACCGGGCGCTACCTGCAGCGCCTGCTGTAGTCCACCAGGGGCGTGCAGCGGCCTGCCCCTGAGCATGCTATTGTTCGCCCCCAACCTGGGCGATTTATCATGCGGCCCATCCACTGGACTTCACCAGGACTGCACGCCATGCAATTGTTCGAGCGCAATGTCGAAGTCGACCGCCTTGCAAGCGCAATGGAGCGTGCAGGCCCATCCGATACCGCACTCCCCCAGCAGGTTGCTCTTGCCTGGTATTTGCGGCAACGCGACAACACGCGCGCCCGCGCGCTGGCGGCCCAGGCCTCCAAGCTGCTGGACCCATCCCCTGCCGCTTCTGCAGAAGTTCGACAGATGCGCGCCCGCC
The DNA here is from genome assembly GCA_030824095.1 of bacterium. Taxonomy (GTDB): domain Bacteria; phylum Pseudomonadota; class Gammaproteobacteria; order Burkholderiales; family Burkholderiaceae_C; genus Allorhodoferax. Next base: position 1,095 of record JAVBYK010000491.1, on the reverse strand, counting down.
TGGACTTGGTGGAGGCAGAGTCGCTGTGGCTGTTGTCCGACTTCTCCCGGGCCATGGACACCACCCAGGCCGCGCTTGCCAGCTTCAGCAGCCTGGATGACCACTCCGGCTGCGCCGACGCGCACGGCCTGCTGGCTTCGGTGTACTCCAGCATCGGCAACCTGTCACTGCGCGACGCCAGCATGGCCGCTGCAGCGCAGAGCGCCCGCCAGAGCAACGATGCGCAGCGCGTGGACTACTTTGAAGCCAATCAGGCGCGCTACGCCGCCCTGCGCGACGTCCAGGAATGCAATGCCCGCTGGAGCCAGCGGTTCACTGAGAACGCATCCGGACAGGAGCCCTGCGTATCGGCCAGTGTCCATGCCTATCTGGCAACGCGCGACTACAACAGCGGAAACTTTGGCAGCGCCCTGACCCAGTTTGACCATGCCTTTGAGGCGGCCCATGCATCTGGGCAACTGGTCACCGCGGTCGTGGTAGCGGTCAATGCGGGCAATGTCTACATCGTCCTGAACGACCACGACGCCGCCCTGGAATGGTTGCAGCGCGGGCTGGACCTGGCGCGCCCCACGGGCTGGTCCATCACGCTGGGGCCCTGCCTGCGCCAAATGGGAGAGGCCATGCGGGTGATGGGGCGTCTGGACGCCGCCCAGTCCCTGCTGGATGAAGCGCTGCAGGTTTACCAGCCCTTGCGCCACTCGCGCAATTTTGGAGGCCTGTTGTCAGCCATGGGCGATCTGGCCCTGAGCCGTGGCGACTCGCCCCGTGCCCTGGACCTTTTTCGCCAGCAGACCGAACGCGCCCGGCAGATGGCGCAAACCGACCAGGCCATCGAAGGTCGTATCGGTATCGCCAATGCATTGCTGCAATTGGGTGATGGCCAGGAAGCCCAGCACGAGGTTCTGGAGGCCTTGCGTCTGGCACAGAGTCAGGGCGCCACCGTGTGGGAAATCAGTGCACTGCGCCTGTTGGCAGGCATCCACGCGGGCCGTGGAGACCATGCACTTGCATTGCAGCACCTGGAACAGGCGCTGGCCACGGCCCAGCGGATTGACGGCTACCTGATCCCCGGCGACTTGCTGTTCTCTCTGGCGG
>JAVBYK010000464.1 GCA_030824095.1 bacterium | reverse complement strand
GAGGATGACCGCCTGCACACCGCCAGCGAAGACGGTGCCTTTGAGCTGACGCTCTGCTCCTGATCGCGCAGGTCGATGAACATGGACCCGGTAGACGATAGTGGCTCGCACGCTCCGGTGGTGCAGCGGCTGGTGCGCTGCCCCAACTGTGGTGGCGACAGCGTATACGCTCCCTCCAACCCCGCCAGACCGTTCTGCAGCACGCGCTGCAAGAACATGGATCTAGGCGCCTGGGCCAGCGAGAGTTTCCGCGTTGCGGCCAATCCGCAGGCAGGTGACCCGGACCTTGATGAAACCGGCCTGCAGTAGCATCCGCGCCAAGTGCTTAGTAGTCAAATGGGCCACTAGCCCTCGTAGAGGCTAGGTATTACGCTATAAATAATATAGCAATTCTGCATTGAACGATCAGAAGTACGCACCCGCCGCCCGTGCCGCTGCCTCGTACACCTTGGGCAGGCGGTAGCCGCGCTTCTCCAGTTTTCCGGCATGCATGGCCACCAGAAAGGCCTGCCCCTCGGTGACCGGCAGGGTCGCCACCGAGCGGCCTTGCAGCAATGCCACCGTCAGGCGCCCAGCGACCTGCCCCTGCTCCTGGGGGGATGACGAAATCGACAACGCGCCGCCATCGCCCACAAAACCATTCTTGGCGGCCATGGGCAGGGCCTTGCTGTGGGCCTCGGTCCAGGTCAGGAGCTCGGCCGGCGGGACCACGGCCGTGTCGCCCGGTTCCCGAACCACCCCGCGGTAACCGGAAATGAACAGCACATCGGCACGCTCACCAATGTCCTGCACGCCCGCCTGCCACTGCGCCAGGCTTTGGGCCTGCTGGCAGGGCAGCATGCGGTGCGGCGCCCAGTCGAAGGCAGCCAGCTGGCGCGCCTCGGCGATGGACACGCCACGCGCGTCGCCCAGGCAACCGACGGTCAGTGGCTTGCCACGCCCCAGATCATTCATCGCCTCGTGCAATGCCACCAGCGGCACCCGCTCCAGAATGCCGGTGGTGTTGGTGGACTGATCGAAACCGTGCTCCTGCAACGGCGCGTCAATGCCGGCAAACACAATGTGCAGGTCCGGCCGGTTCAGCAACTCGGGTGTGACCAGCTCGGCCGCCATGTCATCGAACACCACCAGCACATGGGGCTCGAAGGACTCCACCGCCCGCATTGCCGACGCGGCGGCGGTCTCCTTGTGCTGGGCATTCGGTGCACCCAGCAGCCCCAAGTAGTGCGTGCGGCTCAGCACCGTGCGCGGATAGCCCTTGCGCGCCTCCTGGAAGCTGGCATTGAGCGATTTGACCCAGCCATAATTCTCGTCATAACTGTGCACCACCAGGATTCGTGGGCTGGTGGTGTTGTAGTAAATGGAGAGCACCAGCGACAGCGCCAGAAACACGCTGACCAGCACCACCTTGGATGTCTTTCTCATATCAAATCCAGCGCATCCCAATACGGGATGGAGACAAAAACGGCGGCCACACGCAGCACGGACGAAGCCAGGTTGAACTTCAGGAACAGAGACTCGTTGTAGCCGCTGCCGCTGGCATCCACCGCGCGCAACTGGGTGTAGGCGCTGCTCTGGTAGGGCAGGAACCACAGGTCCGAGAACATGGCCGCCAGGAAACCCACGATCCAGGGGTTGATGCCCGTGGCCTCCGCCAGGGGCATCAGCAAAATGGCCGACACCACCATGCCCGCCGTGATCGGCAGCGCCAGGCGGATGATGCACACCACCAGCAGCTCCAGCAGCACCAGGCGGGTCATGTCCTGTTGCAGCACGACCGCCAGGCTGTCCATCCACGGGGCAATCTGGTCCACCACATGCAAATGTTCCATGGCGCCGGTCAGGCCCTGCAGCGACAGCAGGAAGAACACCATGGGCCAGTCCACATACTGCTGAAATCCCTTCTTGTTGACCAGCCCATAAGACAGCAGCGACACCAGCACAAAACCGGCCACCCAGGGCAGCGAGATGTGGTGCCACGACGCACCACTGGCCCCCGCCAGGAACACGCCCAGCGCCAGCAGGACAAACCGCTCATCGCGCCCCAACGGCCCCAGCAGGGCCATCTGCTGGCGCACCTGCTCCTTGGAGGCCGGCAGCGCATGGCCGGGACCGAAGAAAACCCGGTCCAGCACAAAGTGCCCCACAGTCACCACCAGCGCGCACACGGCCGCGGCAACAAACCAGAAGAATCCCTGGAATTCTTGCTGCAACTGCAGGGGCAGCATGGCAAACACGATCAGGTTGGCGCTCTTGCTGGTCACAAACATGGGCGACATGTTCATGGAACCGGTGTAGGTGGCCGCTGCCAGGCGGGTGTGGTCCAGACCGCCGGGCTGGACCCCATCGGCCCCGCAGAAGTCGCGGTACAGCGGCACCAGCAGGCTCATGCGCGCGTTGCCCGATGGCATGATGGGCGACAGCACATAGCCCGAGGCCACCAACGCAAAGCCGTGCCAGAACGGCGTGTCCGGCAGGTGCAGGCGCATCCACAGGATGACGCGGTAGGAAAGGCCCGAGGCGACCAGTACCCCACCCAGCACATAGACGCCGACGAACAGAATGAGCCCACTGGATGCAAAGCCGGACAGCACCACCTTGGTCGGCGCCAGATCGACCAGCAGCATGGCCGTCATGGCGAACAGCGGCGGCACGAACTCGTCGACGATGGAAAACATCCACATGCACACCGTGGCCGCCAGGATTGCAACGAACAGTGTGATGGGCATCGCCCACCCCTGCGTGAAACCCAGCCCCAACAGCAGCAACGGCGCCAGCACGGTGCAGCTCCAACCCCACAACTCGCGTCGCGAGGGGCCGCCCGCATGGCCAGGGGGCTTAGCCGGTGGCACCGGCAGCTCGGAGCCGCCCACACTGGCCAGCACGGCGCGCTGGGCCTTGTGCCCCACATCCGGCGCCTCGGCAATCAGGTCCTGCAGGGCCTGGCGGGGCAACGCCAGCAGCGTGGTGTCTGCGCTGGCGATGGCACTGCGGCAATAGCTGGCCTGCCCGGTCAGCGCCTCTTCGCCAGCAAGCTGGGCCGAACCCCGGTCATTGCCCGCGAAGGAACACACGGTGAGTGATCCGTGCAACACCAGATACAGGTTCGCCGCCGGCGCGCCAGACTGCGTCACGAACTGGCCTGCTGCGGCATGCTGAACACGGACCGCCCCCAACAGGCGCGCCTGGGCACGGCCCGACAGGGTGGCAAACAAGGGCTCGGAAGACAGCCGGGCGGCAATCTCCGTCACGGACGGCTCAATGGGCATGGTGCTGGGGCGTTGGGTCACGCGCGGTGGAACAGGGTGTGCAGGTTGGCCAACAGCCAACCCTGCGATGCTAAATCATGGCCTGGGTCATTCCCGGGATCGGGACCAAAGTCCTGTGATGCATCAACGCAGCGCCTCAAACCGGCGGCATGATCTGCGCAACCGTGTCGCGGATCAGCGTGAGCGTGGCCTGCTGCGTCAGCGTGGCCGGGCGCAACGAGCTGGTGGCCAGCGACACCCGGGTGCGCAGTGGCGGCCCGTCAATCGAGCGCACCGTGAAGGCCGAGGGGCGTATGGAGTTGGTCACCGCGTTGCGCGACAGCACGGCACTGCCGGCGCCGTCGGCCACCAGGTCCAGGATGGCGGACACACCGTCTATCTCCAGCGCAATCACCGGGCGGCAGCCAATATTGGCCATTTCGGACTCCACCTGCATGCGAATCGCGTTGGGGCGGCTGGGTATGACCAGCGGCAACTTGGCCACCTCCCTCAGCGCAATAGGGCCGGGGCCGGGGTCCTCCTGCAGGCCCGGTGGACGCCGCTGCACCAGCATCAGGTCTTCGTCCTGCAAAGGAAGGATTTCAATGTCCGGGCTGGCCTGGGCGTTGTACAGCACCGCAATGTCCAGGCGCCCATTGACCAGCGACTCCAGCATGGCCACCGACAGGCCTTCGCTGATGGATATCGTGGCATCCGGCATCTGCTGGCGAAAGGCCCGGGTCAGCGGCACCGTCAACACCCGCGCCAGACTGGTCGGCAGACCCACCGCCACCCGCCCGGCGAGGGCGCCGCGCACGCGGCCCAATTCCTCCTTGGCACGCTCCACCTGGTGCAGGATGCCGCGGCCATGGGCCAGCAGCAGCTTGCCGGCTTCGGTGGGCACGGCGCCGCGGCCATTGCGGGTCAACAGGTTTTGCCGCAGTTCCACCTCCAGCAAGCGCACCTGGCGGCTCAGCGCGGGCTGCGCCACGTCCAGCGCAATGGCGGCGCGGGTGAAGCTGCCCATCTCGGCCACGCGCACAAAGTATTCCAGTTGCTTCAGGTCCATAACGGTAATTGGGAATAGCTAAGGCTTAATTATGCCGATTTGCGATAGCTGCTAGTAGTAGCCCGGTCTTCCTTGGATACCCGGCTCAGCCCAGAATTGTGGTCATGCAAACTCCAGCAAGCACAGCACCAGCGCCCCTGTCGGGCATCTCCTCCATGGCCACCCGCCAGTTGTTGGCCGAACTGACGGCGGCCTACGTCGCGCGCACCGGTCAAGCCTTTGCCATCGAGTCGGTCGGCGGCGTGGACGCCGCCAAGCGCGTGCAGGCGGGCGAGGCCGTTGATGTGGTCATCCTGGCATCCGACGCCATCGCCAAGCTCGTGGCCGCCGGCCATCTGCGCGCCGACAGCGTGACCGACCTGGTGCACTCCGGTGTGGCCGTGGCCGTGCGCGCCGGTGCGGCGGTGCTGGACATCAGCAGCGAAGACGCCGTGCGCCAGGCCGTGTTGGCCGCGCCTGCGATCAGCTACTCGACTGGCCCCAGTGGTGTTGCGCTGGCCCAGTTGTTTGAGCGTTGGGGCATTGCCGACCAGATCAAGGACCGCATCGTCACCGCCCCCCCCGGCGTACCCGTGGGCAGCCTGGTGGCCCAGGGCGAGGTCGCGCTGGGCTTCCAGCAATTGAGCGAGCTGATCCATGTGGATGGCATCGCAATCGTCGGCCCACTGCCCAGCGCCATCCAGATCACCACCACCTTCTCCGCCGCCATGGCCACCGGTTGCACACGTGCCTCCGAGGTGCGCGCGCTGCTGGACTTCATGGCATCGAGCGACGCAGAAGCCGCCAAGCGGCGCCAGGGCATGGAGCCCGCACACACCCATTCGCAATAAGAACCCGAGGAGACAAGACCCATGATCATCGACTGCCACGGCCACTACACCACGGCGCCCAAGGCGCTGGAAACCTGGCGCAACCAGCAAATTGCCGGTATCAAAGACCCGGCGATGATGCCCAAAGTGGCTGCCCTGAAAATCAGCGACGACGAGCTGCGCGAGTCGATCGAGTCCAACCAGCTGCGCCTGATGAAGGAGCGCGGCAGCGATCTCACGCTGTTCAGCCCGCGCGCCAGCTTCATGGCCCACCACATCGGCGACTTCAATGTGTCCAGCACCTGGGCCGCCATCTGCAACGAACTGTGCTACCGCGTCAGCACCCTCTTCCCCGACCACTTTGTGCCGGTGGCCATGCTGCCGCAAAGCCCCGGTGTAGACCCCGCCACCTGCATTCCCGAGCTGGAAAAGTGCGTCAAGGAATACGGCGCGGTCGGCATCAACCTGAACCCCGATCCCAGCGGCGGCCACTGGACCTCGCCCCCGCTGTCGGACAAGCACTGGTACCCCATCTACGAAAAAATGGTGGAGTACGACCTGCCGGCCATGATCCATGTGTCCACCAGCTGCAATGCCTGCTTTCACACCACCGGCGCGCACTACCTGAACGCCGACACCACGGCCTTCATGCAGTGCCTGACCAGCGACCTGTTCAAGGATTTCCCCACGCTGAAGTTCCTGATTCCCCACGGCGGCGGCGCCGTACCCTACCACTGGGGCCGTTTCCGTGGTTTGGCGCAGGAGCTGAAAAAGCCGCTGCTACAGGACCACCTGCTGAACAACATCTTTTTTGACACCTGCGTCTACCACCAGCCGGGCATTGACCTGTTGAACACCGTCATCCCGGTGAAGAACGTGCTGTTTGCCAGCGAGATGATCGGCGCGGTGCGCGGCATTGATCCCGAGACCGGCAACTATTACGACGACACCAAGCGCTACATCGAAGCGTCCAAGATCCTGAGCGCCGCGGACCGTCAGCAGATTTACGAAGGCAACGCCCGGCGCGTGTTCCCACGGCTGGATGCACTACTAACCGCCAAAAGCCAATAAGGTTTTTTGGGGTCGGGTTCGAGAGCGAAGCGAAGCAGACCTGACCCCAATAAGCCGTGCAACTTAGGAGACCAACATGAACAATTTAGGCATCGTCAAACGCAACATCACCCGCGCCGACAAGGCCGCCGTCGAAAAACTCTCGCGCTTCGGCGTGGCCACCATCCACGAGGCCATGGGCCGCGTCGGCCTGATGAAGCCCTACATGCGCCCCATCTACAACGAAGCCCGCATCTGCGGCACTGCGGTCACAGTGCTGCTGCAACCCGGCGACAACTGGATGATGCATGTGGCTGCCGAGCAGCTGCAGCCTGGTGATGTGGCCGTGGCCGCCTGCACCACCGACAACGCCGACGGTTTTTTTGGCGACCTGTTGGCTACGTCTTTCCAGGCGCGCGGCGCGGTTGGCCTGATCATCGACGGCGGTGTGCGGGACGTGAAGGACCTGACCGAGATGAACTTCCCGGTGTTCAGCAAAGCCATTCACGCCAAGGGCACGATCAAGGCGACTTTGGGCTCGGTCAATGTGCCCGTAGTGTGCGCGGGAGCCCAGGTGAATCCGGGTGATGTGGTGATTGCCGACATCGATGGTGTGGTGGTTGTCCCCGCTGCCATCGCGCAAAAAGTTGCCGATGCGGCGGAGGCGCGTGAGGCCAACGAAGGTGACAAGCGCGCCATCTTTGCCTCGGGTGTATTGGGACTCGATTACTACAAGATGCGGGAAGGGCTGGCAAAGGCCGGGCTGCGGTATGTGGACTAGGCGGCTAGGCGGCTAGGCGGCACAGCGTTCTGCTCCGTGTCCCCCGCCCGCTACGCGGGCTCCTCCTTGACCTGCGCAGAACGCTTTGCCCCCCAGGCTCTTGGTGCTCGGTGCGTGGAACAAATCGGCCTCTAACCCTCGTCAATATTGCTAAAGCAGCTACCTTATTGATAGCAATTATCAGGAACCCTATGGAATTCACCAAGACCCCTGGCTGGCTGGACTGGTATACCGGCCCCAGCAAGCCCCGCTTTCAGCTGCCGCCCGGCAGCGTGGACGCCCACTGCCACGTGTTTGGCCCTGGCGACCAGTTTCCGTATGCACCGGAGCGCAAGTACACGCCGTGCGACGCCTCCAAGGACCAGTTGTTTGCACTGCGTGACCACCTGGGCTTTGACAAGAACGTCATCGTGCAGGCCACCTGCCATGGCTCGGACAACCGTGCGCTGGTCGATGCGCTCAAGGCGTCCAACAACAAGGCGCGCGGCGTGGCCACCGTCAAGCGCGATGTGCCCGACGCCGAGTTGCAGGACATGCACGGAGCCGGTGTGCGTGGCACGCGCTTCAACTTCGTCAAGCGCCTAGCCGATTTCACGCCGCGCGAGGTGCTGCTGGAGATTGCGAACCGCATCGCCCCGTTGGGCTGGCATGTGGTGGTGTACTTCGAGGCGCAAGACCTGCCCGAGCTGTATGACTTTTTCACCGCGCTGCCGACCACCGTGGTGGTCGACCACATGGGCCGCCCGGATGTCAGCAAGGCGGTAGATGGGCCGGAGTTCGCGCTGTTTGTGAAGATGATGCGCGAGCACAGCAATATCTGGAGCAAGGTGAGCTGCCCCGAGCGGCTCAGCGTCACTGGGCCCAAGGCCTTGAACGGCGAGCAACATGCTTACCAGGACGTGGTGCCGTTTGCCAAACACCTGGTTGAGACCTTCCCGGACCGCGTGCTGTGGGGCACCGACTGGCCGCACCCCAATCTCAAGGACCATATGCCCGATGATGGTCTGTTGGTGGATTTCATTCCGCAGATTGCCACCACGGCGGAACTGCAGCGCAAGCTGCTGGTGGACAACCCCACGCGTTTGTACTGGAGCTAGCCATGTCACTCGACAAACCTTATCTCGACGTGCCGGGCACCACCATCTTCGACGCCGAGCAGAGCCGCAAGGGCTACCACCTGAACCAGTTCTGCATGTCGCTGATGCAGGCCGCCAACCGCGAGCGTTTCAAGGCCAATGAACGTGCCTACCTCGACGAGTGGGCGATGACGGAGGAACAAAAACAGGCCGTGCTGGCGCGTGACCTGAACCGCTGCATTGCGGCGGGCGGCAACATCTATTTCCTGGCCAAGATTGGCGCCACCGATGGCAAGAGCTTTCAGCAAATGGCCAGCAGCATGACTGGCATGACCGAGGACGAATACCGCGCCATGATGGTCGCCGGTGGCCGCTCGGTCGAGGGCAACCGCGTCATTGGCGAGGATGGCAACGCCCAGGCCCACCACCAACCCCAAGGCAGCGCAGGCCAGAAAGCGAGCGCCTGACATGGCCCGTATTACCGCATCCGTCTACACCTCCCACGTGCCCGCCATTGGCGCGGCGCTTGATCTGGGCAAGACCCAGGACCCGTATTGGCAACCGGTCTTCAAGGGCTACGAGTTTTCCAAGCAGTGGATGAAGGACAACAAGCCCGACGTCATCTTCCTGGTCTACAACGACCACGCCACCGCCTTTAGCCTGGACATGATTCCGACCTTCGCCATCGGCACCGCCGCCAGCTACCAACCGGCCGACGAAGGCTGGGGCCCGCGCCCCGTGCCCGTGGTGCAGGGCCACCCGGAGCTGGCCGCGCATATCGCGCAGTCGGTTATCCAGCAGGACTTTGACCTGACCATCGTCAACAAGATGGACGTGGACCACGGCCTGACCGTGCCGCTCTC
>JAVBYK010000107.1 GCA_030824095.1 bacterium | reverse complement strand
ATGCCGCCAATCACCTGCAGCGTCTGCACCCACTTGCGCACATCGGTCACGGAAAGGCGCGCAATGTCGGCAATGCCCACACCGGCGAAGCGCACGGCCCGCGCCGTGGCGTTCAGGCGTGTGCCCTGGCAGGTGGGGCAGGTGGCGTCATGCAGGTCTTCGATATCGGCTTCGACAAAGGTCTGCTCGCGGCCCTTGTTGTCGTCATCCTTCACCGAGTCGTCAAACACCTTGCGCTGGTCCTTGGTGAGCGCCACACCGGTGCCCACGCAATCGGGGCACCAACCATGCTTGCTGTTGTAGCTGAAGAGACGCGGGTCCAGTTCCACATACGAGGTGGAACACACCGGACAGGCCCGCTTGGTGGAGAACACTTCGACCCTGCCAATGCCCGCCGCCGACGTGCCAGCCAGCATGGCCTCCTTCAACCCGTCCATGCCGGAGAGCACATGCACCACACCCTTGCCATGCACCAGCGCCGTCGTCAGCGCCTCGCGCAGTTGCGACTCCTGCGCCGGGTTCACGTCCAGACTGGCAACCGGCAACTCGATGTTGTGTTCCTTGAAGCGGTCGATGCGCGGGAAGTTGGTGGTGGGCAGGAAGTTGCCATCCACCCGCAGATGCGTGAAGCCGCGCGGACGCGCCCAGTCGGCCAGCTCGGTATACACGCCCTTGCGGCCCGACACCAGCGGCGCCAGCAGCCCGATGTGCTGACCGCGAAAGTCTTTCAACAACTGCGCCGCAATCCGGTCCGCCGACTGCGGCTCCACTGCAGCGCCGTCATGGATGCAATGCTGCGTGCCCAGCTTCACGTACAACAGGCGCAGGAAGTGCCAGACCTCGGTGGTCGTGCCCACCGTGGACTTGCGCCCACCGCGCGACAACCGCTGCTCGATGGCCACCGTGGGCGGAATGCCATACACCGCATCCACCTCCGGCCGCCCCGCCGGCTGCACGATGGACCGCGCATAGGCGTTGAGCGACTCCAGGTAGCGGCGCTGCCCCTCGTTGAAGAGAATGTCAAACGCCAAGGTGGACTTGCCGGACCCGGAAACACCGGTCACCACATTGAACTTGCCCCGCGGAATATCAACCGACAGCGACTTCAGGTTGTGCTCCTTGGCGTTGACGATCTGAATCGACCCCGCCCCGCCCACATGCTGTTGACCCGCCGGGGCTGGGGTTGCGCCGGGTGCCGATTTGGCAATCGCGAAGCGAGTGTATGAGGCGCCCGGCGTGACCCCTGCCCCGGCAGCGCGCTCCAAATAGGAAGCTCGCGGCTCATCCACGACATGCACCACTCCCATAGCCGCCGCATACTCCCGAAGCGCCTGCCCGGTATGCGACGTGGCGTGCAGCATCACATCCTCCGGCGTGCCATGGGCCACCACCTCTCCACCGGCATCACCACCCTCCGGCCCCAGATCAATCAGCCAGTCCGAGGCCCGGATCACATCCAGGTTGTGCTCGATCACCAACAGCGAATGCCCCGCATCCAGCAGCTTGCGCAGGGCACGCATCAGCTTGGCAATGTCGTCAAAGTGCAGGCCCGTGGTGGGCTCGTCCAGCATGAACAGCGTGCCGCGCCGCGCCAAGGCCTGGCGGCTGGCGCTGCTGGCCTTGGCCGCCTCGGCCAGGAAACCGGCCAGTTTGAGGCGCTGCGCCTCGCCACCGGACAACGTGGGCACGGGCTGACCCAGCTTCACATACTCCAGCCCCACATCCACAATGGGCTGCAGCGCGCGGATCACGTCGCGGTCGGCACTGAACAAATCGGCCGCCTCGCTCACCGTCAGGTCGAGCACATCGGACACGTTCACGCGTTTGCCCTTGCGTTCGATGACGACCTCCAGAATCTCGGGCCGGTAGCGCTTGCCATCGCAGTCCGGGCAGCGCAGATACACGTCGCTCAGGAACTGCATCTCGATGTGCTCAAAGCCCGAGCCACCGCAGGTGGGGCAACGGCCATCGCCGCCGTTGAAGCTGAACTTGCTGGCGGTGTAGCCGCGCTCGCGGGACAAATCCGCGCCGGCAAAAATCTCGCGGATGGCGTCCCACGCGCCGACATAGCTCACCGGGTTGGAGCGCGCCGTCTTGCCGATGGGCGACTGGTCGACAAACACCACCTCACTCAGCTGTTCGGCACCCAGCAGGCGCTCGTGCGCGCCGGGCGTCTCGGTAGCCTTGCCGAAGTGGCGCAACAGGGCTGGCGCCAACACGTCCTGCACCAGTGTGGATTTGCCGGAGCCGCTGACTCCGGTGATGCAAACCAGGCGTTGCAGCGGGATCTCGACATTCACATGCTTCAGGTTGTGCTCGGTGGCGCCTTCCAGGATCAGGCGCGGTGTGCTGGCGGCGACCATGCGTTTGAAGCCCATGCCCACCTGCTTGCGCCCGCCCAGATAGGCACCTGTCAGCGTGTCGGCGCCCTTGAGCGCCTCGGTACTGCCGTCAAACACGATCTGGCCGCCTTTCTCGCCCGGGCCGGGGCCTATGTCGATCATGCGGTCGGCGGCCAGCATTACTGCGGGATCGTGCTCCACCACCACCAGCGTGTTGCCGGCGTCGCGCAGACGCTGCATGGCGACGATGATGCGGTTCATATCGCGCGGGTGCAGGCCGATGCTGGGTTCGTCCAGCACGAACAGGGTGTTGACCAGCGAAGTGCCCAGCGCGGTGGTGAGGTTGATGCGTTGCACCTCGCCGCCGCTCAGCGTGCGGCTCTGGCGGTCCAGCGTGAGGTAGCCGATGCCGACGTCGCACAGGTATTTGAGGCGGGTGCAGACTTCTTCGAGCAGCAGCTTCAGGGTCTTGGCCTCTGCCTTCGGCTGCGCCTGGGTGAGGTTCGCCTGCAAGGCGTCGAAAAAGCGGCGCAGCTTATCGAGTGGCATCAGCATCAAATCGTGCAAACACAAGCCAGGAAGCGCCTCCAGTTGCTCGCGCGACCAGGCGACTCCCTGCGGCATAAACCGCTTGGCAGGTGCCAAGACCGCATCCGCCTGCTCCTTGGTCCCAATGCGCCACAACAGGCTCTCCGTCTTCAGACGCGCGCCACCACAGGTGCCGCACGGCGTGTAGCTGCGGTACTTGGACAGCAGCACGCGGATGTGCATCTTGTAGGCTTTGGTTTCCAGGTACTCGAAGAAGCGCCGGATGCCGAACCAGTGCTGGTTCCATTTGCCGTTCCAGTTGGGCGAGCCGTTGATGACCCAATGCTGCTGCTCGGGCGTGAGCTTGTACCAGGGCGTGTCGCGCGGAATGCCCGCACCTTCGGCGTGGCGCATCAGGTCGTCCTGGCACTCCTGCCACGCCGGGGTCTGCATCGGCTTGACGGCGCCGGCACGCAGCGTGAGCTTGTCGTTGGGGATGACCAGACCCATGTCCACGCCGACCACCCGGCCAAAGCCGCGGCAAGCCTCGCAGGCGCCCACGGCCGAGTTGAAGGAAAACAGCGAGGCAATCGGGTCCTGGTAGCGGATGTCGCTCTGCGGGCAGTGCAGGCCGGTGGAGAAGCGCCAGGTGGGGGTCACAACATTTGCTATTGTTTTAGTAGCATCTTGCGCATATTCCACGAGGGCTGGAGCCTCATTGAGCACATAAACGTTGAGCTGGCCGCTGCCGCGCTTCAAGGCGACCTCAATCGCCTCCAGCGCGCGGGCCTTTTCGACGTTGGCCATGCGGAAGCGGTCGGCCACCACGTCCAGCATTTTTCGGGTGCCACCGATGGTCGCCACCTCGCGTTCGGCGTGCACGCGGGTGAAGCCGCTGGCAGACAGCCACTGGGTCACTTCCTCGGCCGTGGTGCTGGCAGGCAGCTCCACCGGAAAGGTCAGCACCAGGCGTGGATCTTGTGAATCGGCCGCGCGCCGCACCAGCTCGGCGTAGATGGTTTCGGGCGTGTCGTGCTGCACAGCCAGCGCGGTCTGGCGGTCAAACAGGTTGCCGGCGCGGGAATACAGCAGCTTGATGTGGTCGTTCAGTTCCGTCATCGTGCCCACGGTGGAGCGGCTGGAGCGCACCGGGTTGGTCTGGTCGATGGCAATCGCCGGGGGCACGCCCTCCACCTTGTCCACGGCCGGCTTGTCCATGCGGTCCAGGAACTGGCGGGCGTAAGCGGAGAAGGTTTCCACATAACGGCGCTGGCCTTCGGCATACAGCGTGTCGAACACCAGGCTGGACTTGCCCGAGCCGCTGGGGCCGGTCACCACGGTCAGTTCGCCGGTGCGGATGTCCAGGTCCAGATTCTTGAGGTTGTGCTGGCGTGCGCCGCGAATGCGGATGGTTCCCTGGGTCATGGTGCGGTGCTTTTTGAAATGAGGCCAATCATTCTAGGGATTTACCCCGACAGCACACGCAGCGGGGTTATGGGTAGTCAAGGGCAAACCCGCATGTGGAAGTCCACAACTGGCGCTGGGGCGCGCGGGTTCGCACAATCGCTCACCCAACAACCCGGAGAATTCCCATGAAACTGGCCCAACCGCTCTGCGCCGCATGGCTCATGGTCCTGATGGCAACCCAGCCAGCCCTGGCCCAGTTGCGCATCGGACAGCCCTCGGGGTTCACCGGATCGGTGGCCGCCGGCGTGAAGGAAAACACCGACGGCGCCAGTCTCTATCTGGATGCCGTCAACCGGCGCGGCGGCGTGCACGGCCAGTCCATTGAGCTGATTTCCGTGGACGACCAGTTCGACCCCGCCAAGACCGTGGAAGCGGCGCGCAACCTGATCACCCAGCAACATGTCCTGGCGCTATTCCTGAACCGGGGCACGCCCCACGCCCAGGCGTTGTTGCCGCTGCTGGCGGAACACCGCGTGCCGCTGGTAGGCCCCAGCACCGGCGCGATGGCGCTGCATGAGCCGGTCAACCCCTGGGTGTTCAACGTACGCGCCCCTTACCAGCGTGAGGCGATCAAGGCGGTGGGGCATCTGGTGAGCCTGGGCATGACCCGCATTGCCGTGCTGCAGACCGACGACTCCTTTGGGGCTGATTCCGCAGCGGGCGCCGAGAAGGGTTTTGCCGCCGCCAGCCTGAAACCCGTGTTGCTGCAGAAGTTTCCGCGCGACAAGGCCGACTTTGCGGCACTGGCCACGCAGGTGGTGCACAGCGAGGCGCAGGCGGTGATCTACATCGGCGCGTCGGCCACGGTGGCCAACGGCGTCAAGGCGCTGCGCGCCGCCGGCTCCAGCGCCCAGGTGGTGACCCTGTCCAACAATGCGTCGGAAGGTTTCATCAAGCTGCTGGGCGAGCACGCGCGCGGGGTCGTGGTGACCCAGGTGTTTCCCAACGAGCGTGCCATGACCTACCGGCTGATCAAGGAAGCCCAGGAACTGGCCAAGGCCAAGGGCATGGCCGGTGTGTCACCCGCCATGATGGAGGGCTTTGCCGCCGCCAAGGTGCTGGTGGAAGGTCTGCGCCGTGCTGGCCCCAAGCCCACGCCGGCTGGCTTGCGCGATGCACTGGAGGGCATGCAGAAGTTTGATTTGGGGGGACTGGATGTGAGCTACAGCGCCACGGATCACAGCGGGCTGGACTTTGCCGAACTGTCCATCATCGGCAGCGATGGCAAATTCAGACGATAAATAGCGTAGAGGCGCCCTTACTGCGTCAGGGTCCGCTCCAGATCCGCGCAGGCCTTGGCACCGGCGGCATCCTTGATCTTTGGCAACAGCGCCAGCAACTCCTCATAGCCGCCAGCGGACTCCACGGCCAGGTTCAGGCGAAAGCCCCGCAGCCCCAGGGCAGCAGTCAGCTTGGTGGCCAGGGGCTTGGCTTCTTTGTAACGGTCCTGGGCAGAGTGCGCCTTGAAGGAATCGGCAACGGTCTGCTCGGCTGCGGCCTGCACCGCATGGGCCTGCGCCAGGAAGGTTTCGCCGGGTGCGGGTGCCAGAAACTCATGGGCCACCATATGCTCCACGTCTTCCGGGGTCAGCCCCAGACCGGTGGCGGCGGCCAGCACCTGTTCGACCGACTTGTGGCCGTCAAACATGATGAAGGCCGTGCGTTGGCGCGCAGAAAACAGAGGCGAACGCGCCTTGAAAGCCTGTTGGCCAGTCTCTGTTTTGATGAGTTTCATGGATGCACCTTGCTCTGGGGTCAGCGCCTAGTTGTACCACGCGCCGTCCGGATCATAGAGGGCGATCACCCTCTGGAAAACCCTTACTTGCTAGCGCCGGAAGCCGGTGCCGATGCAGCGGAGGCAGCAGCTGCAGGTGTTGCACTGGCGGCTGCCGACGCGGCTTCAGCCGGGGCTGCGTGCGTGGCTTCGGCGCCATGCTTCTCGCCACCCATGTCAATATCGCCGCCCTTGCTCAGAATGAACAACGCCAAACCGGCAAACACTGCAAATCCGACAACAATTTTCCACATACTCATTTTCCTAAAAAAAAGACCCCGGAACCACCATGGCCCGGGGTCGTCAACTCACTCAGGCCATCAATCGTTGGCGTAGATATCCACGTCCTTGGTTTCCTTGACGAACAGCATGCCGATCACAAAGGTCATGCCGGCCACAATGATGGGATACCACAAGCCGTTGTACATGTTACCCGTCTGTGCCACGATGGCAAACGCCGTGGTGGGCAGCAGACCACCAAACCAGCCGTTACCAATGTGGTAGGGCAGGCTCATGGAGGTGTAGCGGATGCGGGTGGGGAACATTTCAACCAGCATGGCAGCAATGGGGCCGTACACCATGGTCACCAGAATCACCAGGTAGGTCAGGATGGCGATCACGGTCACCTTGTCGAACTTGGCCATGTCAGCCTTGGCGGGATAGCCAGCAGCCTTCAACGCATCAGCCAGACCCTTCTTGAATTCAGCAGCCTTGGCAGCAGCATCTTCCTTGGACAGACCCTTGACGGTGTAGCCCTGGATCACGGTGGTGCCCACGGTGATGGTGGCGGTTGCACCAGCAGGTGCCACAGCGTTGTCATAGCTCACGGACGAGCCGGCCAGGGCCTGCTTGGCGATGTCGCACGAACTGGTGAACTTGACCGTACCGGTGGGGTTGAACTGGAACGAGCACTCGGCGGGGTTGGCATGCACCACGACCTTGTTGGCAGCTTGTGCAGCAGCCAGGTCCGGGTTGGCGGCCTTGGTCAGCGCGGTGAACACGGGGAAGTAAGTCACCACAGCCAACAGGCAGCCGGCCATGATGATGGGCTTGCGGCCAATCTTGTCGGACCAGGCACCAAACACGATGAAGAACGGTGTGCCGATGATCAGAGAGATCGCAACCATGATGTTGGCGGTCGCGCCGTCCACCTTCAGGGCTTGGGTCAGGAAAAACAGGGCATAGAACTGGCCGGAGTACCAGACCACGGCTTGACCAGCGGTCAGGCCAACTAGGGCCAGAATCACGATCTTCAGGTTCTTCCACTGGCCGAAGGACTCGGACAGGGGTGCCTTGGAAGTCTTGCCTTCGGCCTTCATCTTGGTGAAGGCGGGCGACTCATTCATGCTCAAACGGATGTAGACCGACACGGCCAACAGCAGGATGGACACGATGAACGGAACACGCCAGCCCCAGTCAGCAAACGCTGCTTCGCCGATCATGGTGCGGGTACCCAGAATCACCATCAGGGACAGGAACAGGCCCAGGGTGGCTGTTGTCTGGATCCACGAGGTGTAGGCGCCGCGCTTGCCTTGCGGTGCGTGCTCGGCCACATAAGTGGCTGCACCGCCGTACTCACCGCCCAGCGCCAGGCCTTGCAGCATGCGCAGTGCGATCAGGATCACGGGAGCGGCTACGCCGATGGTGGCGTAGTTGGGCAGGATACCCACGATGAAGGTCGACAGACCCATGATCAGAATGGTCACCAGGAAGGTGTACTTGCGACCGATCATGTCACCCAGGCGGCCGAACACCAGCGCGCCGAAGGGGCGCACGATGAAACCGGCAGCAAACGCCAGCAGCGCGAAGATGAAGGCGGAGCCTTCGTCCAGTCCGCTGAAGAACTGCTTGGCAATGATGGCTGCCAACGAGCCGTACAGATAAAAGTCATACCACTCAAACACGGTACCCAGCGAGGAAGCGAAGATGACTTTCTTCTCTTCCGCCGACATCGGCCGAGCGGCGACAGCAGCAGTTGTTGCGCTTCTCATAGTCTTGTCTCCAAATTTAAATATTTACGACCAACCGAGACGGCTGGGTGGACGGACTATGGAAGCCAGTTCTGACCTAGTTCTGACACCGTCCCAACAGCAACTGACGGCTAACTGAACACAGACTTACTCATTCAGTACTAACCCGCAGACAAAATTTTTCATCGTGAGAAAAATCGCTGTTTCCAACACCGCGCCTCTGGAAAACGCTTAAGGGAAAGTCCCTGTATTTCCGAGTGATGCGTAAGGACTTCGTCAGACCCCACGCACATGATCGCGCCCCAGCAGCAGCCGTTACCGGCTGTTACCGAAGCTGAATTCCACTGCAAAAGGAGAGACATGAGCGACCCCATCGTGGCCAAGATCGAGGCCAATCCGAAATACCATGAGCTGCGCAGGAAGCGCAACACGTTTGGCTGGCTGCTCACCATCATCATGATGGTGGTGTACTACGGCTACATCGCGTTGATCGCGTTCAACAAGCCTTTCCTGGCACAGCCCATTGGC
Source organism: bacterium (assembly GCA_030824095.1). GTDB lineage: Bacteria > Pseudomonadota > Gammaproteobacteria > Burkholderiales > Burkholderiaceae_C > Allorhodoferax. The sequence goes on along the minus strand of JAVBYK010000107.1, from coordinate 310 downwards.
GCCGGTGTCACCTCGTTGGGTATTCCCATCGGGCTGTTTGTCATCGTTTTCACCATCGTCATTACAGGTATTTATGTCCGTCGCGCCAATGGCGAATACGACCGTCTGACTGCTGAAATCCTGAAGGAAGCTTCCAAATGAAGGTCGGACTGCAATTTTTCATCGCGCTGAGCGCGCTGCTCGCGGCTGCTGCTGCACAAGCCGCTGGCGCCGACCTGGGCCAGGTGGACAAGCAACCCACCAACTGGGTTGCCATCGGCATGTTTGCCACCTTTGTGGTGGCCACGCTTTTCATCACCAAGTGGGCTGC
>JAVBYK010000536.1 GCA_030824095.1 bacterium | reverse complement strand
GCAAAGCTCCGCAGCAACGTCGAACAGGCGTTGATGGGTGCCGTGCCTGGTTTGCGTGCCACTATTCAAATGCTGCCCAGCGACGTCGAGGCGCATTTTGATGACCCGAAGGATATGAATACTCGTTTTTCAGAGCCCCAATCAGGAACTACCAACCCATCAGCTGATTGATCCAAAAAAACTGCTTTCTGGGCGCAACCTTAGTTAGTCTTCAACAATCAGAATGCGCATCAGCGTTCTCCAGCCGGTGCGCAGGACCTTGACCTTGTAGATCCAGCGTTCGCTGCGGCCCTCATGCTCGCGCTCCAGCTCCACGTCCATGACATGGCCGGGGTAGGCGCGCTCGTGGTCTTCTTCTCCACACGGGCGGGCCCGCTTTCACTGCTTCAGGTGCGCGCCACTTCCGGCCTGCAGCATGTCCAGCACGGCGTGCCCCGGAGCACCCACCAATTGCACGGCGCCGCTGGCCGCCCACTGGGCCAGCGGTTGTCTGGCCGCCTCGCGCAGTGCAGCGGCCGACTCCGCCGTGGCCTCCATGACGCCCAGCCAACCGTTGCGACCATTGTTTTTCACGGCATACAAAGCCTGGTCGGCCAGATCCACCAAGCTTGGCCACTCCAGCGCAGTCGGCCAGGCCGGTGCCAGCGGGAAGGCGGCAAAACCCACCGAGCAGGTCCTGTGCAGCAAGGTGCCATCCCCCAGTTCAAAGGGCGTGTTGGCCACTGCCGCGCGAGCGCGTTCGGCAAGCTCCGGCGCTTGCGATCGCGACGTGGCCCGTGCAACGATGAGAAACTCCTCGCCACCCCAGCGCACCAGGTAATCCGCCTGGCGAAAAGCCTGCTGAAGCCGTTGACGCATCTGCACCAGCACGGCGTCTCCCGCGGCATGGCCGTGCTGGTCGTTGACCTGCTTGAAATGGTCGATATCGAGCACGAAGAACACGATGTCGGCACCTTCGGACTGCGGCGTTCCCTGGAGACGGTGCTCCTCGTGGCTGCGCAGGGTCTGTGCGATCTCGGCATCCAGGTACTGGCTCAAGAAGCGCCGGTTGTGCAGACCGGTGAGTGGATCAATCAGGCTGCTGGCCTCCAGCGCGGCCGACTTGATCTGCAGCTCACGCGACAGGGTTTCCAGTTCTGCCGTGCGTTCCTGCACCTTGGCTTCCAGCTCGCCCTGGCGGCGGCGCAATGCGGCCGTGCGTATCTGCACCACCCCCAACAACACCAGCAAGCCCCCCAGCACACCCAGCGCCCGTGTCCACCAGGTTTGCCACCACGCGGGCTCCACATGAACCGGAAGACTCAGGATCTTCGGACTCCATTGACCGATGCGATTGCTGCCCTGAACTTCCAGCAGGTAGTCACCTGGCGGCAAGTTGCCATAGCTGGCAATACGAAAGTCATCGCGTGTGTCGATCCAGTCCGCGTCAAAACCGTGCAGACGGTAGCGGTAACGCAAGCGCTCCGGGCTGCTGTAATCGAGCGCCGAAAACTCCACGCTGAAGTTACGCTGTTTGGGCGTCAGCAGCAGTGGAGTGCCGGATGGCACGCGCTCATCGGCCAGGCGCAGTTCGGACACCACCAACGCAGGCGTGTACGCCCAGGGCGTGAAGTGCTCGGGCTGCACCACCAGCATACCGGTGCTGCCGCCAAACAGCATGCGGCCGTCGGCCAACCGTGTGTAGCTGCGAAACCAGCCGGTGCCAATGTCGGCACCGTCGGCCGGGCTCAACTCGTAGCGGCTGCCGTCACGCGGGTCCACCACGTTCTGGTGCGTCCAGATGCGGCCCTGCGCATCGTCCAGCAGGTTGGCACCCACGCTGCCACCGCCAGACTCGGCCACCAGCTTGAAGCCGACTTGACCGCCCACCTGGCCCGCCATCTGGTACAGACCCGCATTGGTATCCACCCACAAACTTTGCTGCCGGTCCACCAGCAACCCCAGGACCACTTTTTGTTGCAGACCCTGCTCCGGTGGAGACTTCACCTGCTCCAGACCCTGTCCACCGGGTTGAACCCGATACAGGCCATTGTTCCCGCCCACCCAGACGCTGCCGTCGGCGGCTTCGGCCAGGGCATTGATGTTGCCATTGAGGATCCCGCCGTCTTGCAGGTCCAGACGATCAAATCGTTCGCCACCCGCCGCACGCCGGTACACACCGTCTTGTGTCCCAACCCACACACTGCCGTCAGCCGTTGCCAGCATGCGCCGTGCGCGGCCCTGCCCGACGCTGTAGCTGCGTAGCAGCTGGCGCTTCGGGCTGAACTGGTAGACACCACCGTCGGCGCCCACCCACACCGAACCGTCGGTCGACTGGGTAATGGCGCCCAAAGTTCCCCCCTTGAACAGCGCTGTCCCAGACTTACGCTCCGGGCCAGCGCCAGTCGTCAGGATCTGACCAATCTGGCGCAACTGGGGGTCCAGCACGGCCACGCCGCGTTCACCTATGCCAGCCCAAATGTCGCCGTTACTCAGCTGGTGCAGGCTGCGAACGTCGCCATTGGACAGGATGCTGTCCTCGTCAACTTCTGCATGGCGCACCCACAGGCCGCTGCTGGGGATGTGCCGCTGCAAGCCACCGCCGTAACTCCCCAGCCACAGGCCACCCGAGCGTTCGCGCAACAATGCCGCCACAACGTTCGCGGCCGGGCCCCAGGGCTTTCTGATGTCGCGCACCAGACGCATCACGATATGGCCGTCCCTGCTGTCACGCAGTTCCACACCGTTGGTGCCACCGACCCAAATTTCATCCGGCCCGGCCACTGCCATGGCGGTTAGGGAGCGCATGGCACCGGGCATGCGGGCGCCCGGCAAATCGGCAGCCCGTTCGGCCTGCACACCCTCTCCACTGGCCGGATCAATCAAAACCAGCTCGCCCTGACGCGTACCGGCCCAGATGCGGCCGTCGGGCGCCTCCCCCAGCATGGCCACGATGCGCCCAGCCAGACTGCCAGACCGGGAGGGATCGGACCACACCGGCTCAAAGTGCTGGCCGCCGCGCCGCAGGCGCACCAGGCCGTTCCAGGTACCCACCCACAGGTCGCCACGGCGGTCCACCAGCAAGGCCTGCACGCGATCATCTGGCAGGGCGCCGCTGGCGCGCGTGTGGTTTTCAAAGGTGGAAGACCCTGGCGCAAGACGGTGCAAGCCCCCGCCCGTGGTGCCCACCCACAGCGCACCGTCCTGGTCCAGCGCCAGTGCGCGCACCGTGCCGTTGGTCAGCGCACCGGCCTCCTTGGGATTGGGGACATGCCGGGTCCAGACCTGGCGCTCGGTATCCAGCCGCGCCAGGCCTTCACCATCCAGCCCCACCCACAACACACCGCCAGGGGCCGACAACAGGGCACGCACAAAACTGGATCCTGCCGGTGCAGCCTTAGGCGCAGTGCCAGTCACAGGTTTTCCGCCAACAACCTCGCGGCGCAGCTGGTAACCGTCGTACCTCACCAAGCCTACGGTGGTTCCGATCCAGATGAGTCCGCGTTCATCTTGGGCCAGTGCGGTCACTACACCGTCGTTGATGGAGCGCGTGTCGCCCACGGTGGTGAAGGCGGGTTCGTTCAGCGGGTCGCGTTCGGCCAAGGCCGCGCTCACCGTGCAGGCCAGCAAAACCAGTGCGAGACAGCGCAAGATCATCGACACACCGTGCATGCTGCAGATTTGAAAACGGACAGGAAACTCAACCGCATGGGGTCAAGTATGGCACGTGCAATGGGTTGGAAATCGTTCTTGAGATTGGGTTTGGGTTGTTCCGAATCTGAATGGCAGATGAACGCGTAATTCACTCTCTGTTCAGCTCACACCGCGCATAGTCACTCCCACATTCACTGTCTTTAGGAGTCGACCATGCATCTGAACCGCACCATTCCCGCACTGCTGGCCTGTGCTGCCATCCTGTTGTCCGGCGCAGCCCACGCCGGCGTGCGCGAGGACCAGCTGGCCCAGTACGCCAGCACCGCCAAGGCGGCCAACCCCGCATTTTCCGGCTTCTCGGCCGAACGCGGCAAGACCCTGCACACCCAAAACTTTACCGGCGGCAAGCCCGACACGCCCGCCTGCACATCCTGCCACGGCAAGGACCCACGCGGCACCGGTCAAGCGCCCAGCGGCAAGACCATTGATGCCATGGCCGCCTCGGTGACCCCGGCCCGCTACACCGACCCCGCCAAGGTGGAAAAGTGGTTCAAGCGCAACTGCACCGAAGTACTGGGCCGCGTTTGCACAGCCCAGGAAAAAGGCGACTGGCTGACTTTCATGCTGGGCCAGTAAGCCGCTTTGAACCACAAGGAGTCTGCTATGAACATCCCCTATCGCCCCATCGCACTCGGCCTGCTGGTACTGGGCTTCTCGGCCCTCGTCCTGGGCCGCGCCCAGGCCGGCGGCAACCATTTCTTTGCACCGGTGGCCAATGCCGTGGTCAAGGAAGAGTGCGGCAGCTGCCACCTGCCATTTGCACCGTCCATGCTGCCCGCCAGTTCGTGGACCCGCATGATGGGCAACCTGAAGGACCACTTTGGTGACGACGCCTCGGTCGATCCCAAACTGGCCGCCGTGATCACCGCCTACCTGGTAGCCAACGCCGGGGACCAGGGCGGCCAGCGCTATGGCGCCAAGCTGCTGCGCGGCGTCTCGGCCACCAACGCACCACTGCGCATCACCGAACTACCCAAGTGGGTCAGCGAGCACCGCAAGGTGCCCGACTGGGAGTGGAAACACAAGGACGTGCGCACCAAGGCCAACTGCACGGCCTGCCACACCCAAGCCGAACTCGGCTACTACGACGAATAACCCGGAGGACCCCACCATGAAACGCATTCCCCTCACCCTCTCCATGATGGCCATCGTTGGCACGCTGCTGACCGCCATGGCCGTGACCCTGCCCGCCAGGGCCAGTGACCGCAAGTCAGCCGCCACCACCGAACAGCCGTGGCTGCCCATCCCGCAGATTTACGCCAAGCTGGAGGCCGCGGGCTACCGCAACATCGAAAAGATCGAGCGCGAACACGGTACCTACGAGGTGCGCGCCACCGACCGCCAGGGCGCACGCGTGCGGCTGGACGTGCATCCGCAGACGGGTGCCATTCTGGAGCGCGGTGCCCGCCGACAGGCACAAGACGGCACGGACAGCCGCCAGCGCCCGTCGGCCAACTGCAACGAGCGCCGTTGCCGTGACGACGTGCCACCCAAGGCCGCCACGCCATGAAGACACTGATCACACTGCTGCTAACCCTGGTCGGCCTGGCCTGGGGTTGGGACCTGTTGCAGGCTGTGCCACCCGCCGGCGCCCACCCGTGGTGGCTGGCCCGCCAGCAGCTCTTGACCCTGAGCGGCTTCCTGTCGATTGCGCTGATGTCGCTGGTGATGCTGCTCGCCACACGCCCGGCCTGGCTGGAGTCGCCTTTGGGCGGCATGGACCGGGTCTACCGCACGCACAAGTGGGCCGGCATCCTGGCCGTCGTCTTTGCCGCGCTGCACTGGCTGATCGAGATGTCCAGCGACATTCTGAAGGCGCTGATTGGCCGCGCGGGCCGCGTGCCCAAGGAACAGTACACCGGCTTCCTGGAAGTGCTGCGGGACCTGGCAGGTGACATGGGCGAATGGGCCATCTATGCCGTGCTGGCCATGCTGGCGCTCACGCTGTGGAAGAAGTTTCCGTACCGCACCTGGCGCATCCTGCACAAGGCCATGCCCGTGCTCTACCTGATGCTGGCCTTCCACGCCGCCCTGCTCGCACCGCGAACCTATTGGCTGGAACCGGCCGGCGCGTTGCTGGCGGTGCTGTTGGTGGCCGGTGTGTACGGTGCCATCCGCTCGCTGCTGGGCAGCATTGGGCGCAGCCGCGAGGCTACGGGGCGCATCGTCGCCATTGAACACCCTTCCAGCGATGTCACCACGGTGCGCTGCCACCTGGAGCGCGGCTGGCGCGGCCACCAGGCGGGCCAGTTTGCGTTTGTGACCTTTGAGGACCGTGAGGGCGCCCACCCCTTCACCATTGCCAGTGCCAACCACGGGGACAACACGGTTACTTTCCAGATCAAGGCGCTGGGCGACTACACCGGTGCGCTGGCGCAGCGCCTGCACCCCGGGCAGACCCTGCGCGTGGAAGGGCCCTACGGCCGCTTCGACCTGCAACGCCGCAACCCCAAGGCGCGCCAGATCTGGATTGCCGGTGGCATCGGCGTGACGCCCTTTTTGGCGTGGCTGGAGTCCCTGCAGGCCCAGCCTGACCAGGCACCCGCGGCCGAACTGCACTACTGCACCCGCGACCAGGACGGCGACGCCTTTGTGCCGCGCTTGCAAGCCCTGTGCGCAGGCTTGCCCGGCATCGCATTGCACATCCATGGGGCTCGCCAAGGGGCGACGCTGAATGCGGCCGCACTGCACGGCGCGCATCCGTCTGAGATCTGGTTCTGCGGTCCCAGCGGACTGGCAAACTCGCTGCGCGAGGGCCTGCGCACCCTGGGTGCACGACCCCGCTTTCACCAGGAGGCGTTTGAGATGCGTTGACGGCCGAGGTCAGCGCAGCAGGATCAGCGCCGTGCCGGCCACGGTGAGGCCAGCGCCCAGCCAGGCTCCCCAGGCCGGCGCGCGGCCCAATTGCCACCACAGCAGCGGCAGCACCAGCACCGGTGACACCGACGACAGAATGGCGACCGTGCCCACATCGCCTTTCTGCAGCGCCATCAGGATGAAGGTCATGCCCAGCCCCATGCCGACAAACCCGTTGAGCGCGGTCTGCAACAGGATCCGTTTGGTGGGCGGCTGGTGCGCACGGGCAGCACCCACGCCCAGCCACAGTAGGACATAGTGCGCCAGACAGGCCACCGACACGCGCACGGCCGAGGCCGCAACCGGGTCAACCGCCAGCGCGCCGGCCTGCGCCGACATGACCGGCTTGGCTATCAGCGTGCTCACTGCCTGGCCCATGGCAGCCAGCAGCCCCAGCGTCACGCCCAGGCGCAGCGAGCCGTGGTCGGACTCCCAGGCGTGCCGCTCTTCCTTGTGTCGGCCCAATACGATGGCGCTCATCACGCCCGCAATGGTCAGCGCACCACCGAGCGCGGCCTGCAGGCCCATGCGCTCGCCCAACACCACAAATCCCAAGGCGGCACTGAAGGCGGCATGGGTGGCAAACAGCACGCTGGCACGGCGTGGCCCCAAGCGCTGCACCGCACCAAACAGCGCCGTGTCGCCAATGAAGATACCGACCAGCCCACTGACCGCCAGGGTCAGCGAAGCGTCCGCGGACAGGCTGTGCCAACTGCCCGTGGCGGCCACAGTGACCCACAACATACCCGCCACCAGCAACATGCGCCAGCGGGTGAACGCAAAGGCGCCGAGGTGGCGCACGGGGGTCACCGCCAGCAGGCTGCCAGATGCCCAGCACGCCGCAGCGCCCAGGGCCAGAAGGTCATACACCGCAATCATGGGTTCATTGTCGCCGTGATGCCACATGTCGCCGCGACGACATGGCAACCGCCGTGCTTGGCTTAGATTCCTCGCATGGGAAATCTCTATCTGGTACGACACGGGCAGGCCTCCTTTGGCGCTGCAGACTATGACAACTTGAGCGAACTGGGGCACCGACAGAGTGTGCGCCTGGGCCAGTACTTTGCGGACCGCAAGCTGCAATTCGACGCCGTGCTGACCGGCACCCTGAAGCGCCACGCGCAGACCTGGAGCGGCATTTCCGAGGGTGCGGGCCTGGACCTGCAGCCCCTGCTGTGGCCCGGGCTCAACGAGTTCGACAGCGCAGCGGTGATTGCCGCCATCCACCCCGATCCGCTGGGGCCGACCGACACGCCGGAGATGTACAAATACCACTTCCGCCTGCTGCGCGATGGCCTCACCCAATGGATGAATGGCGTGGTCAGCCCCAAGGGCATGCCCAGCTACAACGAATTTGTGGCCGGCGTGACCAGCGCGCTGGACCATGTGCGCAAGCACTACAACGGCAATGTGCTGATCGTCAGCAGCGGCGGGCCGATCTCCACCGCCATCGGCCACATCCTGGGCACCGTGCCCGAGAAGACGATTGAACTGAACATGCAGATCCGCAACAGCGCGGTGACCGAGTTCCTGTTCACACCCAAGCGCCACCTGCTGTTGACCTTCAACTCCCTGGCCCATCTGGACGGTGCAGAATATGCACCATGGATCACCTATTCCTGAAGCCTGAAGCATGAGCGGCGCCAGCACCCGGTGGGCCGCGCGAACGTTGGCAGCGCTTGCCCTGCCGCTGGGCGTGTGCGCCGCGCCGCTGTTGCGCTGCGACGTGAGTTACGCCGGCACCACCCACGCCATTGAAGCCCTCCCGGTGATGGATCCGTACCCGGTGCCATCGGTCGATATTGGTGGGCGCTTTCGCTTCAAGGCGGTGATGGTCGGCGACGCGACGCGCGTCGAGCGCATTCTGATCTATGCCTACCTGGACACCGCACGCCAGCCCATCCTGGTGCAGGAGGCCAAATACCTGCCGCCCTTTCGGGTGACCGATAAGCCGTACCCACTGACAGGCGAACAGCATCTGTATGCCGGCCCGGTGGAGCGGGAACTGATCTACAGCTGCACACTGCAAGGCATACAGCCATGACGCGCACCACCCTGCATCGCTGGCTGGCTGCACTGCTACTAGGCTGCTGCCTGGCAGCCCCCGTACGAGCCAGCGACACCGTCAGTCTGGTGTTTGCCGGTGACGTCGTGCTCGACGATTCCGCTGGCGTGCTGATCGCACGCGGCGGTGACCCGTTTGCCGACTTCGCATCCATGTTCTCTGCAGCCGACATCCGCATCGCCAATCTGGAATGCGTGGTGGCCACCACCGGCTCGGCCGGCGACAAGAACTTCACCTTCCGCGCCCACCCGCGCACGCTGCTGGTGCTCAAGCGCCACTTCGACGCGCTGGCGCTGGCCAACAACCATTCCGGCGACTATGGCCGCGAGGCCTTTGCCGAGATGCTGGGCCTGCT
>JAVBYK010000206.1 GCA_030824095.1 bacterium | reverse complement strand
GCATTTCGCGCCGCAGTGTGGCGCTTCGTCTCAAACCACGTGCGCGGCGGTCCCGTCCTTTGGACACTGCACTCCTCACAACATTTTCAGGAGTTTGCAATGCACCTATTCCCCCGTTTACGCCGCATCCGCCAGTTGGCACTCTGTGCCGCCCTGGTGGGCCTGACCAGCGCCGCCATCGCCGTCCCCGAGACGCAATTCCAGAGCGCCTTCCAGCAATTTCTGCAGGCCAGCGCCGGCGACTCCGCCGCCATTGAACATGCCGCCGAAGCCTTCTCCGGCCTGGTCAAGAGCGAACCGAGCAACCCGGTCGTGCTGGCCTATGCGGGAGCCGCCACCGCGATGAAGGCCACCACGACCTGGTTGCCGTGGAAGAAGATGGGCTTTGCCGAAGACGGTCTGGCCCAGCTCGACAAGGCGCTCAGTCTGCTCAACACCGCGCATGAAGCGCCGGTGCAGAACGGAACCCCTGGCGTGCTGGAGGTCAAATTCGTGGCCGCCAACACCTTCCTGGCTGTGCCCGACTTCATGCACCGCCAGGAGCGTGGTACCAAGCTGCTGGGCGAGGTTCTGGGCAGCCCCCTGCTGGCCAGCGCACCGCTGGCATTCAAAGGCTCAGTCTGGCTCAAGGCGGCCAATGAAGCCAGCAAGGCGCAAAAACCGACCGAGGCAAGGCGCTACCTGGACCTGATCGTGCAGCAGCAGGCGCCGCAAGCGGCGCAGGCGCAGGCGCTGCTCAAAGGCATGGCGCAATAGTCGGCAAAAACCCCCGTCAATACTGCGTCAATTGCTATCGTATCGATAGCGATTGACGCTTCGCGCAGTGCCCAGCGACTGCCCGGCAACTAGCGGACACACGTCACACTCCAGGGATTGCTGTTGCTGGAGGTCACTTCCATATTGACGTCAAGGTGGACAATTTGGTGGTGTGTCAGATAGGGCGCACCCGTTTCCGTTGACGACCAGGTTTGGGTCATAGACCAACCTTGACCAGTGATCGCCCCCGAGTTCGATAGCGCATTCAACTCGGTGATCGTCGGCAAGCGCCAGCCCGTTTGACCATTGATGGTGCCAGCGCAGAAGGCATCAGCACCAGCCCAGTTCAGGGTGGCAAGGTGGTTCGGTGACCAGGTCAGGCCGCCTTGCACCACATAGCCACTGGGGGCTGTCGTGAAGGCCACCGTTTGCACGGTTGCCTGCACGTTGCCCGCTGCATCCTTGGCCACAAAGTAAATCGTGTAGCCGGTAGATGCCATCAAACCGGTGAAGGCTTGCGTGGCCGCCGTGTTGGCCGTCATGGCGAAGCTGGTGCCCGCAAGCACTTGCGACTTGGTGGGTGCGGGATCGATTGTGGGCTTCACCAGAAAGTAGCCCGTGCCTGCTTCGTTGATGGTGACCGACATAATGGCACCGGTGTCGGTAATACTGCCGACACTGGGTCCCGAGCCGGTGACGGGCGGGGTGACATCTGGCGCAGCAGTGGTTGTGACCGCCACGTTTTGCACTGCCGCCTGCACATTACCAGCGGCATCTTTGGCCACAAAGTAAATTTTGTAAGCGGTGGATGCCGTCAGGCCGCTGATGGCTTGCGTGGCCGCCGTATTGGCCGTCATGGCAAAGCTGGTGCCTGCTTGCACCTCTGCCACGGTAGGTGCTGCCGCTGCGGCGGCTTTCACCAGGTAGTAGCCCGTGCCCGCTTCGTTGATGGTGACCGACAAGGTGGTGGCGTTGTGGGTTGTGCCGGACACGCTGGGCCCAGACCCGGTGACGGGCGGGGTGACATCCGGTGCAGCAGCGGTTGTGACTGCCACGTTTTGCACTGCTGCCTGCACATTGCCAGCGGCGTCCTTGGCGACAAAGTAGATCTTGTAATTCGTCGCCGCTGTCAAGCCGCTGATGAATTGAGTCACAGCACCATTGGCCGACATGGGCCAACTGGAGCCCGCCTGCATTTCTGCCAGAGTCGGTGCGGCTGCCGCTGCGACCCTTATCTGGTAGTAACCGATGCCAGCCTCGTTGATGGTGGCCGAGAAGGTCGCCGATGTGTCGGTTGTGCCTGAAACAACCAGCCCTGTGGTGAGGGGTGCGGTGACATCCACTACGGGGGCCACTGTCGTTGTAAACGCCACGCTTTGCACGCCCGCCTGCACGTTGCCAGCCACATCCTTGGCCACAAAGTAAATCGTGTAGGCAGTCGATGCCGTCAAGCCGCTGACGGCTTGAGTCGTCGCCGTGTTGGCCGCCATGGCAAAGCGGGTGCCCGCTTGCACTTGCGCCGCTGTCGGTGCGGCGGCTGCGGCAGGCTGCACCAGATAGTAGCCGGTGCCTGCTTCGTTGATCGTGACCGACAGGTTCGTCGCGGTGTCGGCTGTGCCAAAAACACTGGGCGCTGCCGTGGTGATCGGTGCTGTGACATCCGGCGCCGCCGTGGTGAGCGAAACGTTTTGCACTGTCGGCTGCACATTGCCAGCAACGTCCTTGGCGACAAAGTAAATCTTGTAGGCGGTGGATGCGGTCAAGCCGCTGATGGTTGGTGTCGCGGCCACATTGGCCGCCATGGCAAACGCCGTGCCCGCCTGCACTTGCGCCACCGTGGGCGCCGCTGCGGCGGCTGGTTGCACCAGGTAGTAGCCGGTGCCCGCTTCGTTGATGGTGGCCGACAGGACGGTGGACGTAAAGGTTGTGCCGGAGACGGACAACGCCGAAGCTGTCACAGGCGCGGTGGTATCGGCCACCACACCCGCAGTGACGGTGATGCTGTCAATTTTTACCGAACCATGCGAGACCAGCATGGTGACCAGCGTTGTGCCCCCAACCTGGTTGTTGATGGTGATCACATAGGAGTCAATCACCCCCACGGCGGGCTGCGCGATCTGGCTGAGCTTGATCAGCAGACTGTTACCCACCAAGCTGAACTGTCCGCTGCTGACGAAGGCGCTCAGGTTCTTGGTGACACCGGCAATGCTGCTGACCGCCGTGCCCAGTGGAATTGTCACGTCTCCAACGGGGGTGTTGATCGTGGTGCCTGCGGGCAGTGCAGTCTTGTCCACCGCAATCAGGCGCGTGGGTAGCGCAGTGTCATCAACCTTTGCCACCACGTGGCTGGGGATGACGCTTGGGCGCTGGGCCACTTGACGCAGCAGCGCCTTGGCGGAGGACGGCGCAACGGATGAAGACGATGGCAGCACGGCTTGCGGCGTGCCCACTGGTGCCTGGGCTTGGTCCAGACCACGATGACCACCGGCGGTGGCCGTAGCGCCAAACAGATAGGTGTAGGTCAGCTTGATCTGGTTGTCGTCACCCAGCCCGTCGCGTCCGCGCAGCCCCACCAAGCTCAGGCCGATGTTGTGTCGGCCACCACCGCCACGCAGACTGCGCTCCAGGGCCAGGGTGGTGCTGCTTTGGGAAGAATAGCTCTCGGCAGCCAGCTTGAATTGGTAGCCCGAGCCCAGTTGCTGCGCCCATTCGATGCCGCCCGTGACGCGGTCAACGCTGCTACTGCCCGCCAGCAGATCGTAGCGCAGCCGCTCCTGCCCCAGGCTGACTCTGACCGTACTGCCTGTGATGGGAGAGAAGCCCAGCCGCGCTTGCACGCCCGTGACCGCTCCGCCAGCTATCCGCCGGGGGTCATTCCACAGTTCGTACAAGGTGGCGGTGTCCACGACAAAGGTCTTGCCCGCCAGTTCACGGCTGGCGGTTTGGGCCACATAGCCGTTGAGTTCCAGGAAGCGCAAGAAGTCGCTGCCCAACTGGAGCTGGTAGTTGACGGCGCCGCTGGTCTGCGTCATGCCGACAGATTCGGTCCCTGTGCGAAAGGCGTAGTCAAGGAATTGTTCAAGCTGGCCCACGGTGACGATGACGTGCTGGCGCGCGTCCACCTGAAAGCCCGTGTTGATCAGCAGCTCCTTTTTGTCGCGGCCAACGTTCAGCAGCACGCCCACGGCGGCGTTGTCACCGAGCATGCTGGTCAAGGTGGTACCAACGCTCCAGCCGGTTCTATCGCTGTATTCGGGGGTGACGCTGATGCTTTTGTCGTCAAAGGTGTTGGCGATGGTGAGCCCATTGGGGCCGGGGCGGATGCTGGCGTTGCCGCTGGCTGGACTGCCCAGGTCGGGCAGCGTGCTCAATTCGGTTTGAGGAGCCTGGGCTTTGGTGGCCGTAGCCGCAGGCGGGTTGGCGACGGCGCCCTGTTGGGCAAAAGCCGAAAAGCTGGCCAGCAAGGCTGCGGCCAGGGGAGTCAGGTTCAAGCCGCGCAGGGGGTTGCGGATGGATGCTTGTTTCATGGGCGTTTTTCTTTGGGTTTGAAGCGATGTCACTTAAATAGGGGGCACGATTGGCGGGCAAACATCGCCCAAGGGCGCGGCGTATCAATGAGCACCAGCCCTCGTCAATACTGCGTCAACAGCTATCGTATTGATAGCAATTGACGCTTCACGGTCTGGCGGCTTTCAGGGCTTCACCATGCCAATCTCCGGGAAATAAGAAATCAAGCGCCCGATGATCGTCAACATCCACCCGCTTGCATATAGTCAAAATTGACTGGTAGACACCGTCCAAGAGGCAATGCTTTAATCGGAGAAATGTCCCTCTTGCATCTACTCATCGTTGATGACCACGCGCTGTTTCGCTCCGGCTTGCGCCTGGTCTTGATGGAGGGATTCCCCGGCGTCGAGGTTTGGGAGGCGGCCTCCATGGAACAGGCGGTGCGGGTGACGGGCGAGCCGCCCGATCTGGTGTTGCTTGACATCCAGTTGCAAGGGGTCAACGGGCTGGAAGGGCTGGGCTTGCTGCGCCAGCGCTGGCCCCAGGTGCCGGTCGTCATGCTGTCGTCCATCGCGGAGCCCGACACCATTGCGCTGGCGCTAGCGCGTGGTGCAAGGGCCTTCGTCTCCAAGGGCGATACCGCCGACAGGATCATTGCAGTCATCGAGCAGACCCTGGGCGAGCCACAGCGCCCCAATCAACTGGTGCGCCGCTTGCGCCCAGGCACCGAGCCCCATCCAGCGGAAGCCAGCCAACCCCGGTTGACGCCGCGCCAGTGCGAGGTGCTGGACCTGCTGTGCGAAGGCCTGTCCAACAAGGTCATCGCGCGGCGGCTGGCGTTGTCGGAATTCACGGTGCGCGGGCATGTGCAAGCCATCCTGGGGCTGTTGGGGGTAACCAGCCGCTCGCAGGCCACATTCGCGGCACGCCAACACCGGCTGATTGGCTAGTGCGCAGTTTTTGGCAAATTTCCGAGGAGCACCTGCTGATCGAGCAGTTGCGCCTGCTGCTGCGCAATGTGATCCCCTCGCTGTTCACCACCTTCCCGCTGGTCGGAATCTTGGTGTGGGCCTTGTCGGTGGACGGCAACCGGCGGAACATGCTGGTGTGGGCCGCTGCGGTGATTGCCTCCAGGCTGCTCACCGTCTGGCATGCGCGGCGCACCCTGGCCGCCGATCTCTCGGGGGGTCGCGCCCGGCGTGAGGTGGTTGTTCTGATGCTGCTGAACGCGCTGGATGGCGTCATTTGGGGTGCCCTGGCCTGGGCCGCGCTGGACTCCGCCACCCTGGTGGGCAACGTGCTGGTGATGTCCGTCATAGCCGGCGTGGCCAACAGCGCCATGTCCGCGCTGGCGGTCGTGCCGCCCGTCTTTTTTGCCTTCAGTGTGTTTGCACTGGCCGGCCTAGCGCTCAAGCTGGGTCTGATGCCAGACCCGACGTATGGCGCGCTGGCCGGCATTTCCGCGGTGTACATCGCCGTGCTGATGGCCCAGGCCCGGATCAGCGCCCACGCCGCCCGCGCGGCCATCCATCTGCGCTTTGAGAACATCAACCTGATTGAGCGCTTGCGGGTGGAGACCAACAAGGCACAGGAAGCGCACCAAGAAGCGGAACTCGCCAACCTGGCCAAGACCAAGTTCCTGGCGGCGGCCAGCCATGACTTGCGCCAGCCCATCCATGCCCAGGGGCTGTTCCTTGATGTGCTGTCGCACTCCCCGCTATCGCCATACCAAAGCGAGGTTCTGGCCAGCACCCGATCGGCCTGGTTGGCAACGAGTGACATGCTCAACACCTTGCTCGACTTCTCACGCATCGAAGCCGGCGTGGTGCACCCCAACGTGCAGCCTTTTCACTTGCAGAGCCTGCTGCACACAATCGAGAACGACCTGGCACCACTGGCCGATGCGAAAGGCCTGGTGTACCGATCCCGGGAAACGACCGTCGCGGTGAATTCAGACGCAACGCTGGTGGAAATGATCGTGCGCAACCTGGTGTCCAACGCCATTCGCTACACCGAACACGGTGGCGTGCTGGTGGCCTGCCGCCGTCGCGGCCATGCTGTGGCGGTGGAGGTCTGGGACACCGGGATCGGCATCGCCCAGGCTGACCAGCAGGACATTTTTTCCGAGTTCCACCAATTGGGCAACCCGGAGCGTGACCGCAACAAGGGCCTGGGCCTGGGCCTGGCCATTGCCCAGGGGCTGGCCAAAACACTTGGTCATGACCTGACCATGGCGTCCAGGCCACGCTACGGCAGCGTATTCCGTCTCAGCTTGCCCCTGTCGCAAGCAGCGGTGACCAAATCACCGTCGGCGCCGGTTGGGCGGCGCCTGGAGAGGCAACGCGTGCTGGTAATCGACGACGACACCGTAGTGCGCAGTGCCATGGCCCAATTGCTGCAAAGCTGGGGTTGCACGTGCGATACCGCAGACTCCATGGAAGAAGCGCTGGGCGTCGCCCACGTCGTGCGCCCCGACATCCTCATCAGCGACTACCGTTTGCGCGGGCAGCGCACCGGTGCGCAGGCCATTACCGAGCTGCGTGCCTTGCTTGGCCCTCTCACCCCTGCGCTGATGATCACCGGCGACACCGCGCCCGAGCGCCTGCGCGAAGCCCTGGCCAGTGGCGTACTGCTGTTGCACAAACCGGTGAAGCCCGAACAGTTGTACCAGGCCATGGTGGACGTGCTGGGGTAGCCAACCCCCAACATACACACACTGCTTTCGCGCCACTTTTCGCGCCATCCCGGCGCACTTCACGCCGCCACGCGGCGTTTCGTCTCAAAACGACTGCGCGCCAGGCGCACAGTCCGGACACTGCACTCCATGATCAACCCTTCAAGGAGTCCACAGTGAGTTCTCACCATCCGCACCCCGTCGTCGCCCTGCACGGCGTGCACAAGACCTACCGCCTGGGCCAGCATGTCATCCCGGCCCTGCAAGGCGTGGACCTGACCGTGCAGCGCGGCGAACTGCTGGCGCTGACCGGGCCGTCCGGCAGCGGCAAGAGCACCATCCTGAACCTGTGCGGGCTGATCGACACACCCGACTCCGGTGACATTTCTCTGGGGGGCCAAAACATCCGCGGCCTGGATGAAAACCAGCGCACCCTGCTGCGCCGCGACGCCCTGGGCTTTGTGTTCCAGAGCTTCAACCTGGTGCCGGTGATGACGGTGACCGAGAACGTGGACTATCCGCTGTTCCTGGCCGGTGTACCCGCCGCCGAGCGGCGCCAACGCGTGGCCGCCCAGCTGGAAGCCGTGGGCCTGCAAGACCACGCGCACCACCGCCCCGATGCCTTGTCCGGCGGCCAGCGCCAGCGCGTGGCGATTGCCCGCGCGCTGATCAAGCGCCCGCGCCTGGTGATTGCCGACGAGCCCACCGCCAGCCTGGACTCGCACACCGCGGACCAGGTGCTGGACCTGATGCGCGAACGCGGCCACGCCGAGGGCGCAGCCTTTGTCATCGCCACCCACGACAGCCGCCTGACCCGCCGCTGCGACCGGGTGCTCTCCCTTTTGGACGGAAGGATCCAATCATGACTGGCTTCAACATGTGGCTCAAATTCGCCATCCACAACACCCTGCGCAACCGCCGCCGCTCGCTGGTCACGGTGTCGATTGCCGCTTTGGGCACCGCATCCATCCTGCTGGCCGGCGGCTTTGCGCTCTACACCTACGAGGCGCTGGCCCAGGCCGCAGCACGCACCACCGGTCACCTGATCCTGGGCAAACCGGACCAGTTTGCCCGCGACGAGGATACGCCGCTGCAACACGGCCTGGACGACGTGGCCGCCTTGCGCACCCAGTTGCTGGCCGACCCGTCCGTGCGCCAGGTGCTGCCCAAGATCGAGTTCAGCGGCCTCATCAGCAACGGCGACAAGTCCACCGTGATGATGGCCACCGGTGTCGAGCCTGACAGCGAGTTTGGCGTCAAGGGCCCGTTCCTGACCATTACCGCCGGCCAGGTGCTGTCCTCCGGCAGCACGGACGCCGAGATCATGCTGGGCGACGGCCTGGCCAAGAGCCTCAAGGCCACGCCGGGCAGCAGCCTGACCCTGCTGGCCAGCACGACCGAGGGTGCGATGAATGCCATGGATGTGCGGGTCAAGGGCATCTTCTCCACCGGCGTGCCCGAGATCGACAAGCGCCTGGTCTACACCGACATCGCCACCGCACAGAAGCTGCTGGTCACCCAGCGTGTTTCCAGTCTGGGCATCTTCCTGGACCGCATGGAGTCCACAGAAGGCGTGCAGCAGCGTCTGGCCGCACTGCACCCGCAACTCACGGTGCAGACCTGGATGGACCAGGCCTTCTTCTACCGCTCCGTGCGGGCGCTCTACAACCGCATCTTCGGCGCGCTGGGCCTGATCATCGGCGTCATCGTGGTGTTCGTCGTGACCAATGCGATGGCCATGGCCATCATCGAGCGCACCCGCGAGATCGGCACGCTGCGGGCGCTGGGCACCCTGCCCGCGCAACTGCTGCGCACCTTGGCGCTGGAGGGCATGGTGCTGGGCGGCGTCGGCGCCGTGGCCGGTGCCGTGCTGTCCTTGGGCATCTCGTTGATGCTGTATGTGGTGCCGGTGGAGATGCCACCACCACCCGGCCGCTCGGTGGGCTACCCGCTGAACATTTCCATCGATCCGCTGATGTACGCCGCCACCCTGGTCGCCATGGTGCTGCTGACCATGGCCGCGTCGAGCTGGGTGGCACGCAAGACCGTGCACATGCCGGTGGTGGATGCCCTGGCGCACACATAAAGCTCCTGTTTTTATA
>JAVBYK010000474.1 GCA_030824095.1 bacterium | reverse complement strand
CCAAGGCCCCGTGGTGACCGCGATTCGCGCGCAGTTGCCCCATGCCATGGCGATCTACGCCTTTGGCAGCCAGGTGCAGGGCACTGCGGGTCCGAGTAGCGATTTGGACTTGGCCGTGCTGGTCGCGGGCTATGCCGATCCCCTGCTGCTGTGGGATATGGCGGGAAAACTGGCCGACATAGTTGGCTGCCCGGTAGACCTGCTGGACCTGCGCGCCGCGTCTACGGTGATGCAATACCAGGTCATTACCACCGGCCAGCAGTTATGGTCGGTAGGCCTTGCTGCTGGCCTGTTTGAGACTTTCGTGTTGAGTGAGAAGACGGCATTGGACGAGGCCCGTGCACCCCTGATGGCAGACATTCAACGCACCGGAAAGATCCACCATGGCCGATGATGTATTGATCAACAAATCCGCAACCGTGGAGCGTTGCGTGGCCCGCGCTCGTGAGGAATATGCGCGTGACCCGGCCAGTTTTGGGACCGATTTCACGCGCCAGGACGCCGCCATCCTGAACGTTCAGCGCGCCTGCGAGGCGGTGCTGGACATGGGCCAGCACATTGTGCGCCGCGAAGGTCTGGGTGTGCCTCAAAGCGCGCGCGATGTTTTCGAGCTGATGGCACGCGGCCAATGGATAGACGCCGAACTGGCCGAGGCACTCAAACGGATGGTGGCCTTTCGCAACATCGCGGTGCATGACTACCAGAGTCTGATACTGCCCATTCTGGTCAACGTCATCACCGCCCATCTGGACGAATTTCTGGTTTTCACCCGCACCGTGTTGCAACGCGGGTGAGTCCCCTCGCCAACTAGCCGCATGCGCCGCTGGCCTTTGGCAGTGGGCTCAATTGGGCGAGAGCGCCGGATCAGCCACCGAACCGGTCGACACCACACGCAGGTCACTGTCAAACACCACGGTGAATATCTTGGCGTCTGACGTGTTGGGGCCATCCATGTAGCGCCAGTCGTAGTGCCAGACTTTCTTCAGCTCAAACGGCGTGATTTTCATGGGTTTGCCGAGCATTCTTCGCACCGTTTCCATGGGCATGCCGGGTTCGATCTTGGCAAAGACATGGGGCGCCAACACCTGGCGCAATGCACTCATTTTTCCATCCGGCCCAATGGTGATCATGTAGTTCTTGGCGCCAGCGGGTTGGCGGTTGTACTCAAAAATGCGGGCGCCGTTTTCGCCGTCCCACACCTTTTCGGGTTCGCCGAACTTCATCTTGACGTCACCCTCGGTGGCGGTGCCTTCTTCCAGCTCGGCTATGCGCTGGCTGTCACAGGCGGTTGTAAACAACGCAGCGACGGACACCGCCAGGCAGAGGCTCAACGGGCCGATGGACTGAAGAAAGGGGCGGAACAACGATTTCACAATGGACACCTCGGGATGAGAACACGGGCTGGCAAGCGGAACGGGGGCTCTGTTCGCCGGGGGCCCAGTATGGCACCTCTGCCCGTGGCTTTCGCCCGAATTGAACGTGCAATGCGCAGGCAAAAGAATTCGTTAAGGATCCAGTGCTATTCTTGTGCGCATCGGACCGTATCCACACGAGGTAGCTTCCATGCGGAAGGCCATTTCACGCATCAAATCCAGTTTCGCGTCGCTCGTGAGCGACCAGAAGACCATCATCGACGCCAGCGCGCAAGTCGAGAGCATCCGCACGGCCATGCTCGATGCGTTGGCGTGCATCGAGCCGAATGAGGACATGGGGTCATCCAAGGCATGGACCGATATTGCCCGCGCCGCGGATACGCAAACCCTGTGGTACTTGCGAAGCGACGTTCTGCGCCTGCTCTCCGACTTTCATGGCGAGCAACTGGCGCGCGACAAGCTGGAAGCGATGACCGAGATGTTTCGCGGGCTGGTGCCTCCCAACCAGATGCCCAGCCGCAGGCGCGTGGAACGCCGATAGGCACTCAAGCCACTAAAGCCCACTGGCGATCAGCGGATGCCACAACTCCTTGCGGTTCAGTGGCGTTTCTGGCGGCAACAGGGGATTGGGAATCCGGAACAGTTGGCGATTCTCCAGCTTGCTGGATGCAATGAGGGGCTCGATCCGCCTGGCGAAGAGCCGATCAAAACTGCGGTCCTTGATGGCCTGCTCGAACCCGTATTCCAGTCGTTGCGCCAGTTCCGGGCGCTTGCGGTTCACAAAGAAATAGTAGGCCGTGGGATAGGCAATGGCCCAGGTTGAAACGGTCTTCAGGTTGTACCGTTTGGCAATCGGCTCGACCTCCACCACACCCAGGGGCAGCAGTTCAAATGTGCCCAGTAGCAGGCGCGGCATGGAAGACTCCACGCTGGTCAGGCCGGTCACCTGCAGACCCGCGGCGGTCTGGATCGCATAGTCGGGCCAGTCAGACACCTGGCCCAGTTTCACCTGGTTGAGCTGCTGGCGGGTGGTCAGCCGGTTCATCTTCTCGACGATGGCCGGCGCCCCCATGCCAATGCGAATGCCAAGCAGACCCTTGTAGAGGCAATACCGAATCGGCAGGCTGGATTTCTCACGCTCGATGCTGGTCTGCGAGGTCATCAAATCCAGATCGCCGTGCTCCAGTTCGTTGTAGGTACGCCGCTGGCTCCAGACCTGCTGAGAGCCTGGCAGCATCACATAGGGGCCATACTTGGATTTGGACTTCTCCAGAATCAGGGCCAGAACCTCGCCCTTGTAGTTCAGGGTCTGGCTGTTGGCGTCGGCAAACAGGTTGTGTCGCACCACCATGGGCTCGACGCCGCGGGCGGGCAGCGCCAATAGAAACACCACCATGCCCAAGAGGGAACCCAAGCTGCCAACGACTCGCATCTAAATATTCATCCGAAAAGCAGGATTTTGCTCCAATCACCTGACAGGAGACCAACTGTCGCCCTCCAGCGCAAAATCCACCACGACCGCATCCTCCACCGCCAGCAGCCCGCCCAGCACCGAGAACGGTTGCACGCCAAAGTCGGTCTGGCGCAACACGAGCGAGCCCGTCACCTGCAGGCGCTCGGGCCAGCCGGTGGTGGTCAGCGCAACCCACATCGCACGCGTCTGTCCATGCAATTCCACCGCCACCTGGGCGGCAAATTTGGGCGCTTCGCCCACGATCTGGAGCGAGCGGATACGCACCCATGGAAACTGCTGGGCCTGCAAGCCATTGGCACCCAGCATGTTCTTGCGCGTGCTGGCAATGGCATCTTCCGACATTTCGGAGGCAAAGCCCTGCCCCAAGGTGGCGCGCAATGGCCCATCGTCCAGGATCAGTTGGTCCAGGCGGAACTGCAGATCAAAGCGCATCGCCCCCATCGCCTGGGTGCCACGATGGAAGTAGCCCTCAAACTGTGGAGCCGTCAGCACATGGTTGTGCCCCATGGCAGCGGCGCGTCCGGCGCGAAAGGCGTAAATGCGAACGTCTGAACGCGCAGGGTCCAGCCCCCACACGCTCCCGCCCGTGGCCTGCAGCGCGGCATAGGTGGCGGCCAGTTCGCTGTTGGGTGCTGGCTGCGCAGGACCCGTGGATGTGGATGGCGCGCCGGCACAACCCGCCAGCAGCAAGCTGGCAGCCAATAGGACAACACACAGGGGTTTCAACATCGGGCAGTCTCCTGGCGGCAATCACTTTGCGCGCACGCTGTCCAGTCTACGCGGGTGCCGCGCTGGCCCGTGGCACCCATCTTGCTTGATACCATGCACCATTCAAACCAAACAGGAATACACGACATGCCATCTCTCAATTTCATCGGCGGCGAAAAAGGCGGGGTGGGCAAATCGGTTGCGGCGCGCCTGCTGGCGCAGTACTTCATTGACAAGGGTCAGCCCTTCACCGGCTTTGACACCGACCGCTCGCACACCTCGTTCACCCGCTTCTATGCGGACTATGCCGCGCCGGTGATTGTGGACACCTACGAAGGCCTGGACCAGATCGCCGCCGTGTTTGAAGAGCCGCCCGTGGATGGCAAATCCAAGAACGTCATCGTCGATCTGGCCGCGCAGACCGCCGCGCCCCTGTCCCGCTGGGTGCGCGACTCGGATCTGCTGTCCCTCCTGGCCGAGATGGGCGTCACGGTGAACTTCTGGCACATGGCCGATGCCGGCAAGGACTCCATCGACCTGCTGGACCGCCTGCTCAACACCTATGGCGCCGGGCCCAATTACTTCGTTGTCAAAAACCTGGGCCGTGGCAGCGACTTCTCGCAGCTGGAGCAGTCCGCCGCACTGAAGAAGGCGTTGGCCCTGGGTGCCCGGGTGATGAGCCTGGCGCAACTGCACGAAGCCAGCATGCGCAAGATCGACCGGCAAAACGCCAGCTTCTGGGCCGCCACCCACACCACCAGCGGACCGGACGCGCTGGGCATGCTGGAGCGCCAGCGCGTCAAGACCTGGCTGAAACACGCCTATGCGACGCTGGACACGCTGCCGCTGGCCTGACCATCCGGCCCCGGCGTGTAAACGGTTTACGGCATACTCCCACGGGTGAACCATGCCAGCCCCGACCCCGCATTCCCGCTCCCTGACACGGTAACGGCGATGGCGCGCGCAGCAGTCTCACCGCCAGCCGCCAGCGGCCACTTCGACGAACTGCGGGGTCGCGTCCCGCCGACGTCTGGCCAGAGCCAGAGCCAGAGTCAATCCCAAACTGCTAGTAAATCCATAGCAGAAGATCCAGAAATGGCGAGGGCTTGGCGCCAATTCTTTGAAGAATGCGAAACCGACGGCCTGGGTGACATGAACCAGCGCGCGACCAACCTGGAGCGCCAGATCCGCGACAACGGCGTCACCTACAACGTCTATGCCGACGAAGGCGGGCCACAGCGTCCGTGGTCGCTGGGTCTGTTCCCGCTGATCGTGTCGGCCCAGAGCTGGCAACAGATCGAGGCCGGCGTCACCCAGCGTGCACGCCTGCTGGACCGCGTGATGGCCGATGTCTACGGCCCGCAGGACCTGCTGGCCCAGGGCCTGCTGCCGCCGGCACTGGTGCAGGGCCACCCGGGCTACCTGCGTGCCATGCATGGCGTGCAGCCGGTGGGTGGCACGCATCTGCACATTGCCGCTTTCGACTTGGCCCGTGGGCCGGACGGCAACTGGTGGGTGGTGTCGCAGCGCACACAGGCGCCCTCGGGCCTGGGCTATCTGCTGGAGAACCGGCTGGCGGTCTCGCGCCTGTTTCCCCAGGCATTTGAGAGCCTGCAGGTGCAGCGCCTGGCCGGCACCTACCGCGCGCTGATGGACAGCCTGAAAGCCATGAGCCCTGCCGGGCAGGATGCCCACATCGCCCTGCTGACACCCGGCCCCTACAACGAAACCTATTTTGAACACGCCTACCTGGCGCGCTACCTGGGCCTGACGCTGGTCGAAGGCAGTGACCTGATCGTGCGCGACCAGCATCTGTTCCTCAAGACCCTGCGCGGCCTGGTGCCCGTGCATGGCCTGCTCAAGCGCCTGGACGACCAGTTCCTCGACCCGCTGGAGCTGCGCGCCGATTCCACGCTGGGCGTGCCCGGGCTGCTGCAGGTGATCCGCGCCGGCAATGTGCTGGTGGCCAACACACCGGGCTCGGCCTTTCTGGAATCCCCCGCGCTGCTGGGCTTTCTGCCGGCCCTGTCCAAACACCTGCTGGACGAAGAGCTGCAACTGCCGGCCTTGCCCACCTGGTGGTGCGGCGAACGCTCGGCCCTGGAAGATGTGCTGCCGCGCCTGCATGAATGCGCCATCAAGCCCACCTACCCCGGCTCCAGCATCCATGGCAACTTTGACGCCGTGCTGGGCCACAACCTGCCACCGCGCGAGTTGGACGAATGGGCCGGACGCATCCTGCGCCAGAGCGACGACCACACGGTGCAGGCCTATATGCCCCTGTCGCAGATGCCGACCTGGCAACCGCAAGGGGGTGGCAGCGTCGTGCCGCGTTCGGTGATCCTGCGCGTGTTCGCCGTGTCCAACGGGCCGCAGTCCTGGCGGGTACTGCCCGGCGGCCTGGCGCGGGTGGCCGGTGGCAGCAACGATGTGGCCTCCATGCAGCATGGCGGCAGCAGTGCCGACGTATGGGCTATCACCACCGGCACGGTGGACAAGACCACGCTGCTGCAACCCACGCTCACGCCCTCGGCCCTGGCCCAGCGCAAGCGCCTGGTCACCAGCCGGGCCGCAGAAAACCTCTACTGGCTGGGCCGCTACACCGAGCGTGCCGAGAACTCGGTGCGCCTGGCGCGCCTGACCCTGGAGGCCCTGGGCGGTGAAGACCAGTCATCGGAACCCCTAATGACCTGGCTGGGCCGCATGGCCATCAACAACACGCTGGTGCTGCCAGGCGTGCCCCTGCCGACACCGGTGTCACAAGCCCGGCGCGTGTTCGAACGCTCGCTGATCGCCAGCCTGGGCAGCAACAACCAGGCCACCAGCGTGGGCTACAACCTGCGCGCGCTGCGCCTGGCCGGCGCGGCCGTGCGCGAGCGTCTGTCGCAGGAACACTGGGGCCTGATGCAGCGCACCGAAGAAGCGTTTTTCCAGAGTTGTGCCCGGCACCTGGCCAGCGCCGACTACTCCGCCGTGCAAGCCCTGGCCACGCTCAAGGCCACCAGCGACCACCTGGCCGCCATCACCGGGCTGCAGACCGACCGCATGACCCGCGACGATGGCTGGCGCCTGCTCAGCATTGGCCGCCATATCGAGCGGCTGGGCTTTCTCTCCAACGCGCTGCGCATCGGGTTTGAAACCGGCTCCGTGCACGCGGGGGGTGGTTTCGAGGCCATGGTGGCGCTGTTTGACAGCACCATCACCTTCCACGCGCAATACCAGCAAAGCCGCGACATTGCGGCCCTCTTGGACCTGGTGGTGCTGGACCGCGACAACCCGCGCTCGCTGGCCTGGGTGGTGCACACGCTGCGCGGGCGCCTGGCCAAACTGGCCGGCAGCGAGCCCGATCAGTTGAGCCTGCTGTCGCACAGCGTGCCCGACCCGGCCCAGTGGCAGCTGGAGCTGCTGTGCGAAGCAGGCGCCGATGCCCGCTTTGCCGAGCTGATCCAGTTGCTGCGCGACTGCAGCGGCGCGGCCTACCAGGTGTCGGAAGAGATTGGTGCCACCTACTTCACCCATTCCGGTGAAGCGGGTCTGAGCCTGGGCGCATAAGCACGCATCGCCATGCAGCTGCACATCACCCACGAGACCCGCTACGACTATGCGCCGCCGGTGGACATTGCCCAGCACATGGCGTATCTGCAGCCGCTCAACACCACCTGCCAGCAGTTGCTAGGCCACAGCCTGCAGATCACGCCCGAGCCAGCCCAGCAGTTGGACACGGTGGATGTGTATGGCAACACCCGCCATTTCTTTGCGCTGCAGACCGCACACACCCAGCTCCGCGTCATCGCACGCAGCCTGGTATCCACCCAGGGGCCGGTGCCCGCCGACAGCACGGTGACATGGGAGGCCGTGCGCGAGCGCTTTCGCTACAGCGCCAAGCACCCGTTCGATGCCGCCGGCGAATTTGTATTTGCCTCGCCCTATGTGCCACGCCACGGCGACTTTGCCGCCTATGCCCGCCCCAGCCTGGGTGTCGGCGTGCCGCTGCTGCTGGCCGCGCGCGACCTGATGCAGCGCATCCACCGCGACTTCACCTATGAGAGCCAGAGCACCCAGGTCAACACACCGGCGCTGGAAGCGCTGGCCCAGCGCAAGGGGGTGTGCCAGGACTTTGCCCACATCATGGTGGCCTGCCTGCGCGCCTATGGGCTGCCGGCGCGCTATGTCAGCGGCTATTTGCTGACCCAGCCAGAGCCGGGCCAGCCGCGCCTGATCGGCAGCGACGCCTCGCACGCCTGGGTATCGGTCTACCTGCCCGATCTGCCAGAGGGCTTTGGCGCCACGCGCTGGTGGGACTTTGACCCCACCAATGACCGCGACGGCTGCGGCACCCCGGGCGAGGACTACGTCACGCTGGCCATTGGCCGCGACTATGCCGATGTGTCGCCGATTCGCGGCGTCATCCACGGCGGCGCCAACCACACGCTGACCGTGGGCGTGACGGTGGAGCCCCACGAGGAGGCGCATCAGTCACAATCCCAGTCTCTACCATCGTCCCCGTCGCCATCGGCATCGCAGTCCCAGACGCAAGGCGCTATCATTTAGATAGCTGTCGATGTCCATTCCACGAGGGCTAGTGGCATATTTATCTCTTAACCCTTTCGCAGAGCATGACCATGAGCATTTACGACACACTCACCAGCCTGAACATCACCCTGCCGCCCGTGGCAATTCCCGCCGCCGCCTATGTGCCCTTTGTGCAGACCGGAAATCTGGTGTTCCTCTCCGGCCACATCGCCAAGAAGGACGGCAAGCCCTGGGTCGGCCAGTTGGGCAAGAACATGACCACCGAGGAAGGCAAGGCCGCCGCGCGCGCCATTGCCATCGACCTGATGGGCACACTGCACGCCGCCGTGGGTGACCTGAACCGCGTCAAGCGCATCGTCAAGCTGATGAGCCTGGTCAACTCCACCGGTGAGTTCACCGAGCAGCACCTGGTGACCAACGGTGCCAGCGAGCTGTTCGGCCAGGTGTTTGGCGACAAGGGCGCGCACGCCCGCAGCGCCTTTGGCGTGGCGCAAATCCCGATGGGCGCCTGCGTCGAGATCGAGCTGATCGCCGAACTCGCCTGAAGCCGCTCGCCATGCGCCTGCGCCACCGGGGCCCCTGGAGCCTCTGGGTCTGGATGCTGCTGGCTGCGCTGTGGGCGCCGCTGGCCGCTTTCGGCCAGGCGACGCCAGACGCGCGCTTTCCGGTGCTGGAACTGTCCAGCGATGCAGCGGCGCGCACCGAGGTCGGTGCCCGCATGGGCGTGCTGGTGGACGCCAGCGGCACACTGACGATAGCCCAGGTGCGTGGCACCAACCTGCCCTGGCAGGCCATCGACCGGCAATCGCCCAACTTCGGCTTCACCCAGGATGCCTACTGGTTCCGTTTTCGTCTCCACAACCGCGACGCCCAGGCCCTGCCCCGCTTCATCGAGTTGCCGATTCCGTTTCTGGACGATGTGCAGCTCTACCATTTCGTGAACGGCGCGCTGCAGCAGCGATACACGTTGGGCGACGAGCTGCCGTTTGCGCAGCGGGTGGTGCAGCACCGCAACTTC
>JAVBYK010000487.1 GCA_030824095.1 bacterium | reverse complement strand
CCCGAGGTGCGCGCCCTGCGGCAAAGCGGCTACCAGCCCATGCGCTATTTTGAGAGCGTGCCCGGGCTCAAGGATGTGCTCAGCGCCATTGCAGAAGGCCGCTTCTCGCCCGAAGAACCCGGCCGCTACCGTGCGCTGGTCGAGTCGCTGGCATGGGGCGGCGACCATTACCTGCTGCTGGCCGACTACCAGTCCTACGTGGCCACCCAGTTGCGCGTCGATGACCTGTACCGCCAGCCGCGCCAGTGGTGCGCCAAGGCCATCGCCAATGTCGCGGGCATGGGCGTCTTTTCATCGGATCGCACCATCCGCGAATACGCCAGCCAGATCTGGAACGTTGCACCGGCAGCGGATTGACCCACACCACTTTGAGAGACCCATTGCATGCTCCAATCTGCCGACATCCAACAAATCTGTAACGGCAGCCACGGGAACCCCTTTGCCTTACTGGGACCCCATCCGCAGCCCGACGGCAGTGTAACCATCCGTACCTTCCTGCCCGGCGCCCAATCCGTTCAGATTCTGGACCGTCTGCGCCAACAGCCCCTGAGCGAACGAACGGCGTGTGACGCCAACGGCTTCCTGACAGTCAACCTGCCGGTGCTGCCCGACGCCTCTTACTTCCTGCAGGTGCAATGGTCCGATGGCCAGGCATCCACCGTGGAAGACCCCTACCGTTTTGGCCCCGTGCTGGGCGACATGGACATATGGCTGCTTGGCGAAGGCACGCACCTGCGCCCCTACGAGATCCTGGGCGCCCATCCACGCTCCATGGACGGCGTGGCCGGTACCAGCTTTGCGGTCTGGGCACCCAATGCCGCAAGGGTTAGCGTGGTCGGCGATTTCAACTTCTGGGATGGACGCCGCCACCCCATGCGCCTGCGCCGCGAGTGCGGCGTGTGGGAGATCTTTCTGCCCGGCGTGGCAGTGGGCGCCTTATATAAGTTTGAAATCCTCGCCAGCAACGGCGAGGTGCTGCCAACGCGTTCCGACCCCTACGCGCGCCAGGCCGAATTGCGCCCCGGAACGGCCAGCATCGTGGCACCGATGCCGCCGGTCCAACCACCGTCTGAGCTACGCCGCAGCGCCAACGCGCTGGACGCGCCCTTGAGCATCTACGAAGTGCATCTGGGCTCCTGGCGTCGGATCGTGGATGCCGCCACCGGTGCATCACGCTGGCCGACCTGGGACGAACTGGCCAATTTGCTGGTGCCCTACGCGCAGGAGATGGGCTTCACCCATCTGGAGCTGCTGCCCATCAGCGAACACCCGTTCGACGGCTCCTGGGGCTACCAGCCGGTGGGGCTGTATGCACCCACGGCCCGCTTTGGCGACGCCACAGGCCTGGTGCGCTTTGTACAGCGCTGCCACGATGCCGACATCGGCGTGCTGCTGGACTGGGTGCCGGCGCACTTCCCCACCGACCCCCATGGCCTCGGCAATTTTGATGGTACCCATCTGTACGAATATTCCGACCCGCGCGAGGGCTTCCACAACGACTGGAAGACCCTGATCTACAACCTGGGCCGCACCGAGGTCAGCAACTTTCTGCTCGGTAATGGCCTGTATTGGCTGGAGCGTTTTGGCATCGATGGCCTGCGGGTGGATGCGGTGGCATCCATGCTGTACCGCGACTACAGCCGCAAGCCCGGCGAGTGGATTCCCAACGCCCACGGTGGCCGCGAGAACCTGGAGAGCATCGCATTCCTGAAACGCATGAACGAAGTGATCGGACAGGAGCGGCCCAGCGCCATCACGCTGGCCGAAGAATCCACCGCCTTCCCGGCCGTGTCGCGCCCCACCTATTCCGGTGGCCTGGGCTTTCACTACAAGTGGAACCTGGGCTGGATGCACGACACGCTGCAATACATGGAGCGCAACCCGGTGCACCGCAAGCACCACCAGAACGAGATGAGTTTTGGCCTGGTCTATGCGTTCAACGAGAACTTTGTACTGCCGATTTCCCATGACGAGGTGGTGCATGGCAAGGGCTCGCTGCTGCGCAAGATGCCGGGCGACCGCTGGCAGCAGTTTGCCAACCTGCGTGCCTACCTGGGTTTCATGTACGGCCACCCTGGCAAAAAGCTGTTGTTCATGGGCTGCGAATTTGCGCAGGACCGTGAATGGAACCACGACCAGAGCCTGGACTGGCATCTGCTGGACGACCCCGCCCACGCTGGCGTCCAGCACCTGGTGCGCGACCTGAATCACTTGTACCGCTCCAGCCCGGCACTGCACCAACGGGACTGCTCGGGTGACGGCTTTGAATGGATAAACCACAGCGATGCGGCCCACTCGGTGCTGGCTTTCATCCGCCGTGGTGTCGACCCCACCACGCTGATCGTTGTGGTCTGCAATTTCACCCCGACGGTGCAGCTGGGCTATCGCGTCGGCGTGCCACAGGCCGGCACCTACCGGGAGCGACTGAACACCGATTCCGCCTACTACGGCGGCAGCAACACCGGCACACCGCATGGCGTGGCGGTGGCGGAAAGCCTGTCCTGGCACGGTAAGCCCTATGCCATCACACTGACGCTGCCCCCCCTTGCCACGGTCATGTTCGAATGGAAAGCCTGACCCCCCCCGCTCTGCAACACGGTCATCCGTGGCCCATGGGTGCCACCTGGGACGGACAAGGGGTGAACTTTGCCGTGTTCTCGGCCCACGCCCAGGCCATGGAGCTGTGCCTGTTTGATGCCACCGGCACGCATGAGCAGGCCCGCCTGCGCCTGCCGGCCCACACCAGCGATGTCTGGCACGGCTACCTGCCCGGCGCCGGCCCTGGCCTGGTTTATGGCCTTCGGGCTTACGGCCTGTGGCAGCCAGACCAGGGCCACCGCTTCAACCCACACAAGCTGCTGCTGGACCCCTACGCCCGCGATGTGGTCGGCCAGTTCACCTGGCGTGATGAACACTTTGGCTTTGATCGGCACACCCCACAACAGATGGATGCGCGCGACAACACCGCCAGCGCACTCAAGGCCCGCGTGGTGCATGACGTCTTTGACTGGGGAGATGATCGGCCGCCGCACATCCCCATCCACGACACCGTGCTCTATGAGATGCACGTCAAGGGCTTTTCCAAGACCAATCCCGCGTTGCCCCCAGCACTGCGCGGCACCTATGACGGCCTGGCGCATCCGGCTTCGCTGCAGCACCTCCAGACCCTGGGCGTGACAACGCTGAGCCTGTTGCCGGTGCACTACGCCATTGACGAGGAACGTCTGGTGCAACGTGGCCTGTCCAACTACTGGGGCTACAACACGCTGGCATTCTTTGCGGCCAATCCGGCATTGGCCTCGGGCCAGCAATGGAGCACGCCACGCGACGAGTTCCGCGCCATGGTGCGCGCCATCCACGCGCAGGGCATGGAAGTGCTGCTGGACGTGGTATTCAACCACACGGCCGAATCCGACGAGACCGGCCCCCACCTCAGTTTTCGCGGCCTGGACAACGCCAGCTACTACCGTTTGCGCGCCGACAACCACGCGCTGTACGAGAACTACAGCGGCTGTGGCAACACGCTGGACATCCGCCAGCCGCGCGTGCTGCAAATGGTCATGGACAGCCTGCGCTACTGGGTCAGCGCCATGCATGTGGATGGCTTCCGCTTCGACCTGGCCCCGGTGCTGAGCCGCGGCGACCACGGCTTTGAGCGCGGTGGTGCCTTCTTCACCGCGATCGCGCAGGACCCCATCCTGTCGCGCGTGAAGATGATTGCCGAGCCTTGGGACGTAGGCCCCGGCGGCTACCAGGTTGGCGGCTTCCCGCGCGGCTGGATGGAGTGGAACGACCGCTTCCGTGATGTCATGCGCGGCTATTGGCTGGGTAGCGCCCAGCCGCCGCGCACCCGTGGCGACTTTGCGCTGCGCCTGTGCGGCTCGTCCGACCTGTACCAGCACGGCCAGCGGCGCCAGCGTCCGCCGGCGGAGTCGGTCAACTACATCGTCTCACACGACGGCTTCACGCTGCGCGACCTGGTCAGCTACAACGAACGCCACAACCTAGCCAATGGTGAGGCCAACGCCGACGGACACGGCCACAACCTCAGCCACAACTGTGGCGCGGAAGGCCCGACCGAAGACCCCGCCATCAACGCCCTGCGTGCCCGGCTACTGCGCGCGCTGCTCGCCACCACGCTGCTGGCCCAAGGCACGCCCATGCTGTGCGCCGGCGACGAGTTCGGCCACAGCCAGCGCGGCAACAACAACCCCTACTGCCAGGACAACGCCACCACCTGGCTGGACTGGGCGCAGGCCGACCCGTCGCTGCAGGCCTTCACCGCCCGGGTGCTGGCCATTCGCCGCCAGACACTCCCGTTGGGCCAGCACTGGTACAGCGGCCTGCCGGACGCCCACGGCAAGGTGGACCTGAGCTGGCTGCGCAGCGACGGCGGTGCGCTGCACGGAGAAGCCTGGCACAGCCCGCAAGACGCCACACTGGCGTGCCTGATCGGCCAGCCCGGGCGCGCCACATCACCTTTGCTGCTGCTGGTGAACCCGCACGTGCAGGATCGGCCCTTCGCTCTGCCGCCCGGCACCTGGCAGGCGCTGTTGGACACGGCCCATGACAGCGGCGTTCCCCCCAGCCCCCAACAGAGCCAGGGACAGTACGCCGTGTCCGCCCACAGCCTCGTGCTGCTGATCGCTACCTGACCAACACCCGGATCGCTTCTGAAGCGGGAACGCCCGGTTCCCGCAGATGGCGCGCGCCATTTGACACTAGACCGACCGGTCTATAGAATTATTACTATGACCACTCCATCCACGACCGAACCGGACACCCCCGCCACCCGGGACCGCCTGATCGCCGCCATGCAGGCCGCCCTGCGCAGCAAGGGCTACCACGGCGTGGGCCTGAGCGAGCTGCTGGCCACGGCCCAGGCACCCAAGGGCGTTCTGTACCACCACTTTCCGGGCGGCAAGTCCGAACTGGCCGTTGCCGCCATCGAGGCCGTCATCCACCAGCTCACCGCCGGCCTGCAGCGCCTAATGGCCCGCGACCCCGACCCGGCGCGGGCGCTGGCCACCTGGATGGACAGCGCCCAGAAGGTGCTGGCCGGCAGCGGCTTTGCCGAAGGCTGCCCGCTGGCAACCATTGCGCTCGAATCGACGCCGGACGACACCCAGGTACGCACCGCCCTGGCCCAGGGCTTTGCCGCCATCCGCCAGCACCTGGCGGGCACGCTACACGGCGCTGGCATCGCAGAAAGGCGCGCTGCCCAACTCGCCGCCCTCATCGTTTCCGCCTACGAGGGCGCCCTGGTCCAGGCCCGCGTGGCCGGCCAGGTCGACGCCATGCGCGACACCACCGACGCGCTGGTGGAGCTGGTGCGCGCCAGCCTGCCACCCGCCCCCAGCCGTTCAACCCCAGCCCTCCAGACACCATGAAACCCAACCCGACTGAGCCCGAACAACTCACGCTGCGCGCGGCCGATGGCTACCCGCTGACCGCCTTGCGCTACTCCGCCACCGCGCCATTGCGTGGCCATCTGGTCATGGCCGGCGCCACCGGCGTGCCGCAACTGTTCTACCGCAACTTCGCGCTCTATGCCGCCAGCCAGGGCTACACCACGCTGACGCTGGACTACCGCGGCATCGGCCTGTCCAAGCAGGGCACCTTGCGCGGTTTTCGCATGCGCTACCTGCAGTGGGCGCATGACGACCTGAGCGCCGCCGTGGACGCCATGGCCAGCGACACCGTGCCGCTGTTCATGGTGGGCCATTCGTTTGGCGGCCATGCCTTTGGCCTGCTACCCAACCACGCTCGGGTGGCCCGCTTCTACACCTTTGCCACCGGTGCCGGCTGGCATGGCTGGATGCCCACCGCCGAGCGGTGGAAGGTGCTCTACATGTGGCGCATCGTCGGCCCCATCCTGACGCGCTGGAAGGGCTATCTGGCCTGGAGCAAGCTGGGCATGGGTGAAGACCTGCCGCTGGACGTGTTCCGCGACTGGAAACACTGGTGCCGCTTCCCCCGCTATTTCTTTGACGACCCCGCCATGGCCCATGTGCATGGCCTGTTTGCCAGCGTGACCACGCCGATTCGCGCCGCCAACGCCACCGACGACCTGTGGGCGCCCCCGGCCTCGCGCGACGCCTTCATGGCCGCCTACCGCAATGCCGACTGCCAGAGCATCGACATTGACCCACGCACCAGCGGCCTGGGCGCCATCGGCCACATGGGCTATTTCCGCCGCTCGGCCCAGCCGCTGTGGGAAGAGGCGCTGCGCTGGTTTGGAGAACATTCCGGGCGAAAATCGGTCGCAAACTTGCTATTACATTGATAGCAAATAACGCTTATTCCACGAGGGCTTGAGGCTCAAAAGGCTAAAAATGACCTAGCGCCCCTGGCGGATGCGCTGCTCCGACAGCTCGTGCAGATACACCTCCAGGTTGGTGTAGCCAGCAACCCCCAGCCACTGCAGGGATAGCTGGGTACCGTTGTGGTCCTGCACCGACGGGTTGAGGCCGTGCTCGACTTCCCACGCGTCGGGCATGCCGTCGCCATCGCTGTCGGTGGGCGCAGCTTGGGCGATGCCGATGGGCAGTGCGCTTCCATCCCCGGCGGGATTGATGTTGCGCGCCCACGGAGCGATCTCTCCGCGCTCGACCGCACCCATCAGGCGCTGGTCCATGGGATCACGCGGAAATGACCCGGCGCGCGCGACCGCGAGCGGCGCCAGATTCGCCGCGTCGGTATAGCTGATGAACGGAAAGTCGTGCCGCGAGGACGCGGCCCAGACTGGTGGGGTGGATGCCGGCGTTTGATCGGGATAGTCGTTGCAGCAGTACATCAGCGCGTAGTCACTGCGGCCCGGGTACAGGTTGACCCGGTTTCCCGAAAACCAGGTGGACGTCAGCGGCGACGCGCCCTGCGGAGTGGCGATATGAATCAGGCCATAGCGATTTGGCTCGGGCTGGGTCGGGCCCCGTACAACTGCCTGATTGCCCACCAGGTTCATCCGGTAATAGATGGGCTGGCCGCTGTCCGACGCCGATACCGTGGTGTTGTTCACATCGATGAAGTAGCCCATGTCCCAGTACAGGTTGTTTGACAACTCCACGTCCATCACCGAACC
Source organism: bacterium (assembly GCA_030824095.1). Taxonomy (GTDB): domain Bacteria; phylum Pseudomonadota; class Gammaproteobacteria; order Burkholderiales; family Burkholderiaceae_C; genus Allorhodoferax. The sequence goes on along the minus strand of JAVBYK010000487.1, from coordinate 2,171 downwards.
CGCGGCAGCGGCGCTCTCACGGGAGAACTCGGGGTAGCGACCCAGAATGCGGTTGAAGACGTTGTGGTGCAGGGCCAGGCGGGTCAGCGCGTAGCCCTGCGCCGGGTTGCTGTAGTTGATCAACACACCGCCACGGTCGGCATGGTCGCCCACCGTTTCGGCAATGATGCTGTTCTGGATCGTGACGTCGCTGGCAAAGGAAATCTCGACGGCCTCGTCGGTTGCGCCGCCAATCGACACCTGGTCGACGATGGCCCGGCGGGTATAGCGCATGCGCAATCCGTCGTCATGCCGCCCGTCGGGGCGGATGCGCACATGGCGCAGTATCCAGTTGTCGGCACGGCGGCTGCCCGTGATGCAGGAAATACTCTGATCGCAAAAGGGCTCCTCGGTCGTGTGGAACTGGCGAATGGAAATGCCGCCCGGCGAGGTTTGCCCGGCAATCGTGACATCCCCACGCGTCAGGTGGATCGCCGCATCGATCAGGCCACTGACCGTGAACACCACGGTGCGCGGCCCATCCTCATCCAGCGCGGCCTGCAGTGAACCAGGGCCGGCGGGATTGAGGTTGGTGACCGCGATTACGCGACCTCCCCGCCCACCGCTGGCCTGCGCACCAAACCCTTGGGCCCCTGGGAATGCCTGCACAGTACCCGCCGCGGTGGAGCCCACGCGCAGGACTTCAAAGCGCGCACCCTCGACACGCACACCGTTGTAGGCGCGGCCCTGGAACACGACACTGGGAAGGTGCAGTGTGGAACTGGACGTGTCATAGCTGAAGGAGGTGGCGCGTGCGTCATTGACCAGGACGGTGGGCATGGCAAGCACCCGCAGCGCGACGTCTTGGTAGCGCGTGGTGTCACCCGCGAGCCAGCCTTCGTTTACGGTCAGTTCGGCGCGGCTGGCGTCGTAAAAGTTGGCCATGGCCTGCCCGGCCAGGCATGCGAGCGCAGCGGGGAGCAAACGATGGAGTAGGCACATGGTGACGATGGGGGGCGAATGGCTACTTTAACCTAGCGCCCCTTGCGCACCGGCTTGCCCGGCACCCGCTTGGCGCCGGTCTCGCGTGGCGGCAGCCCGGTGTGCTGGGTCAGGATGCGGCCGGGCTTGGGTTTCTCCGTGACCATGGTCGGAATCGTCTGCACCGTGGAGTTCTTCTTGCGTGCGCTGTCGTAGGCGCCACCTGTCACCGGCTGGAAGGTCGGAATCAGGTGGTGCTTGCCATTGCCAATCAGGTCGGCACGGCCCATCGCCTTGAGCGCCTCGCGCAACAGCGGCCAGTTGTTCGGGTCGTGGTAGCGCAGAAAGGCCTTGTGCAGGCGGCGGCGCTTTTCACCCCGCACCACGTCCACGCTCTCATCCGCGCTTTCCACCACGCGGTGCACCTTGCGCAGCGGGTTGCGCCCGCTGTGGTACATGGCCGTGGCGCTGGCCATGGGGCTGGGGTAGAAGGTCTGCACCTGGTCGGCACGGAAGCCATGCTTCTTGAGCCAGATCGCCAGGTTCATCATGTCTTCGTCGCTGGTGCCCGGGTGGGCGGCGATGAAGTACGGGATCAGGAACTGCTTCTTGCCGGCCTCCAGCGTGAACTTGTCAAACATCTGCTTGAACTTGTCGTAGTTGCCGATGCCGGGCTTCATCATCTTGGTCAGCGGCCCGCTCTCGGTGTGCTCGGGCGCAATCTTCAGGTAGCCGCCGACGTGGTGGGTAACCAGCTCTTTCACATACTCGGGGCTCTTCACCGCCAGGTCATAGCGCAGGCCGGAGCCGATCAGGATCTTCTTGATGCCTTTGAGCGCACGGCCCCGGCGGTAGATCTTGATCAGCGGGTCGTGGTTCGTGGTCAGGTTCTGGCAGATGCCGGGATAGACGCAGCTGGGCTTGCGGCAGGCAGCCTCAATCTCGGGGCTCTTGCAGCCCAGGCGGTACATATTGGCCGTGGGGCCGCCCAGGTCGGAGATGGTGCCGGTGAAGCCCTTGACCTTGTCGCGGATGTCCTCGATCTCCTTGATCACCGACTCCTCGGAGCGGCTCTGGATGATGCGCCCCTCATGCTCGGTGATGGAGCAGAAGGTGCAGCCGCCAAAGCAGCCGCGCATGATGTTGATGGAGAAGCGGATCATCTCCCACGCCGGGATCTTGGTGGCGTGGTCATGGCTGCCGTTCTCGTC
>JAVBYK010000079.1 GCA_030824095.1 bacterium | reverse complement strand
ACCGCAAACAGGGCCATCACCATCGCTCCGCCGGCCGGGCCTCCGGCCAGTGCGGCCACCATGAGGGCTGAATACAGCAGACCGCAGGGCAGCAAGGCCCACAACATACCAAGGATGATGGGAGCCCCCCTGCCCCGCTTGGCCGCAAAGGCGCGCGTGCGCGCCCACACGCGCCGCGCCGTGTCTTCCAGCCACACCGGCTGGCGCGCCTGCAGCAGCAGCATCAACCCCAAAACCAGTGCAGCAACGTGGAACAGCGACCAGACCGGGCGCAGCGCGGCCGACTGGATCGTCAGCCAACCCAACCCCTGCAGCGATGCGGCCGCGAGTGCACCCAGCACCGAATAGCCGGCAATGCGGCCCAATTGAAAAACCCAGAGCGAAAAGTTCCGATTCGGGCCAGCCGCCTGCGCAATACCCGCGCAGGCCGCACCACACATCGCAACACAGTGTGGGCCGCCCGCCAGCCCCATGAGCAGCGCTGTCAGCGCCAGTGAAGATTGCATCGGCTGATGCTAAATGATCTTGGAAAACCGCGCCCGTGTGCGGTCGCTCTGCAGGTAGCGGTCAAACACCATGGCCACTGCACGCACAAAGAACCAGCCCTTCGCTGTGACCTGGATGCCGGTGGCATCTATGGTCACCAGACCCAGATCCACCAATGACTGCAGTTCTTCCAGTTCCTTGGCAAAGTAACTGCGGCATTCAACCAGATAGGCCAGATCAATCGATTCAAACAATACCTGTCCCTGGCACATCAGCGACATGATGACGGCCCGGCGCACCAGATCGTCGCGCGACAGCGCCAGTCCGCGCACAACCGGGAAGCGCCCCTGATCCAGCAGATCGCAGTACTCCTCCATGGTCTTGGCGTTCTGGCTATAGGTGGCACCAATGCGGCCAATGGAGGACACCCCGAGGCCGATCATGTCGCAATCGGGTTGTGTGCTGTAGCCCTGGAAATTGCGGTGCAAACGCCCTTGGCGCTTGGCAATGGCCAGCGCGTTGTCAGGCAACGCAAAATGGTCCATGCCCACATACACATAGCCGGCCGACAGAAAGGCCGACAAGGACTGCGAGAGCATGGCAACCTTGGCTGCGCCGCTGGGCAGCTCCGGCGCATCGATGCGCCGCTGGGGCTTGAAGCGCTCAGGCAAATGTGCATAGCCATACAAGGCAATCCGGTCGGGACGCAACTGCTTGACCTGCGCCAGCGTGCGCGCGAACGACTCCGGCGTCTGCCTTGGCAGGCCGTAAATCAGATCAATATTGATGGAATCAAAGCCGCGCGCGCGGGCCGCCGCCACCAGCGAAAAGACCTGCTCAGCCGGTTGCACGCGGTGGACGGCCTTCTGCACGGCGGGATCAAAGTCCTGCACGCCAAAGCTCAGGCGGTTGAAGCCCAGCTCCGCCAGAACATCCAGACGCGCCGCGTCGACCGTTCGCGGGTCAATCTCAATGGAGTACTCACCTGCCGGTAAGAACGTGAAACTGCGCCGCAACATGGCCATCAGTTCGCGTAACTCGGCATCAGTCAAAAAAGTGGGGCTACCGCCACCCAGATGCAACTGGCTGATGCTCTGCCCGACACCTATCTTCTCGGCGTGCAACTCCACTTCACGGGCCAGATAGCGAAGGTACGGCGCAGCGCGGTCGTGGTGCTTGGTGATGATCTTGTTGCATGCGCAGTAGTAGCACAGCGACTCGCAAAACGGGATGTGCACGTACACCGACAACGGAAGTGACTTGGTCGCCAGTCCGCTCCGGCGCTGGGTCAGCGCTTGTTTGTAATCGTCCGCTGTAAACGCCTCGACAAAGCGGTCGGCCGTGGGAAATGATGTGTACCGTGGACCGGACACATCAAATCGGCGCAACAACTCGTCGGGTACAGAATCAGCAGTTACATTCATGGAAACTCCGAGGCAAAACGGGCCCAACTTTGCAGCAATTTCAACTTGCCACGCTTGATTTGCATCAAGGACTGCGAAAGTGGGTAAACTGGGGGTCAACCGATCTTTGGCGCACTCTATGTTTGATCATCCACCCGCACATCTTTCCTGCCCCGAAGCCAAGGCCGCTGCAAAGGCGGGAACCAAAGTTGTCCCTCTGGCGGTGCAATCCATCAAAGTAGCCTGTTCGAACTGTAACTTGCGTGAACTGTGCATGCCAATGGGACTAACCCCAGCCGAACTGGACCGCATCGAAGACGTGGTTGCGAGTCGCCGCAAGATCAAGCGTGGCAGCACCCTGTTTCGCAATGGCGAGAAGTTCACCAGCCTGTACGCCATCCGCACCGGTTTTTTCAAGACCTGTGTGGCGTCCGAGGACGGGCGTGACCAGGTTACCGGCTTTCAGATGGCGGGTGAAGTCATTGGCCTGGACGGTATCGTCAACGACAACCACACGTGCGATGCAGTAGCCCTGGAAGATGCAGAAGTCTGCGTCATGCCGTTTGACCGCATCGAAGAACTCTCGCGCGAAGTCAATGCCCTGCAGCGCCATGTGCACAAGATCATGAGCCGCGAAATCGTCCGGGAAAATGGCGTGATGCTGCTACTGGGCAGCATGCGCGCGGAAGAACGCCTGGCCGCCTTCCTGTTGAATTTGGTGCAGCGTTTGCACGCCCGTGGCTTTTCGCAGTCCGAGTTGGTGCTGCGCATGACACGCGAGGAGATCGGCAGCTATCTGGGCTTGAAACTCGAAACCGTAAGCCGCACATTCTCCAAATTTGTGGAAGACGGCATCATTGAAGTCAAGCAGCGCCATGTCCGCATCCTGGGCACGGATGCATTGCGTGAGATTGTCAATACCAAGGTCGGCACCTAGCCGAACCCTGCGCTGACGAAGAGTCAGCAGACCTTAGCAGGATTCCTGCTTGGGGCAACCAACTGGCCGCTCGGTGGCGGGCAGAGGACAACGGTTCACCTCAAAGGGTGACATGGCCAGCAGAGTGGTCAATCCACTGGAGACCACCATAATGGCCCAGAAAACAAAAAAAGCCACCGTATAAATGGCTTGGCGGGACCACTCCAGCGGCATGCCGAACCACTGCAGGTCCTGCGGGTCCACCATGGCAAAAACCAGCATCTCCAGCACGCCGGCCATCAAGAAAGCTGGCCAGATCACCCACATGAGTCGCTGTTGCAACATGGGGTTTACCTCGGTTCCTTGACTCCGGTGGCGGCATGGTTTCTCGCCTTCACAGCGGGAGCCAGACTGGCCGGATTGTCCTGCAGGGTCTTGTTGATCTCAACGCCCTTGCGGTAGTAGTCCTCATCAACAACCGGATCCTTGCCGGAAGAAGCCAGATAGAAGGTGATGAATGAAGCAACCACCACAATGGCCGGTCCGGCAATCACCAACCAGACGTGTCCATATTTCCACCAGGGAGTTGAAGATGTCGGTGCAGTTTGAGACATAAGAATCCTTAGCGAGGAACAATGAAGACCGATTTTTCCGTAACGTGACCGGTTGAACCTTGACCAGCAATCTGGAAGTTGATCGTATGCGATCCTGCAGATGCTACATCATATGGCGCCTGAACGCGCACTGCCACCCAGCGGGCCTGGGTGGACCCAATCACCACATCACCTTCCGAGACCACTGCAAGACCCGGCAAACCATCTGCAGAGATCGTAAAACGCTGCTCCGATTCCGTGGCGTTCATGATCTGCAGACGGTACACATTCTCGATGCGGCCACCGTCCACCAGGCGAGCGAGCACGCCACGGTCACGCACAACATCCACCTTGAACGGAGTGCGCAAAACCAGACTGACCACCATGGCAAGAACCACCGCCCCCAGAATGCCCGAATAGATAAGCACCCGCGGCCGCAACACATGGCGCAGGGTCTGACCCTTGGTCCAGTGCTGGCTCACGGCATTTTGCGTCGAGTACTTGACCAGTCCACGCGCATAACCGAGCTTGTCCATCACCGTGTCGCAGACGTCCGCACAGGCGCCACAGCCAATGCATTCGTACTGCAGACCCTTGCGGATGTCGATGCCGGTGGGACAGACCTGCACACACAGACTGCAGTCCACACAGGCACCCAGATTCAGTTTGGCGGGATCAGCCTTCTTGGAGCGCGCGCCGCGCGGCTCGCCACGTTCTTCGTCATAGGTAACGATGAGCGTATCCCTGTCGAACATGGCACTCTGAAACCGTGCATAAGGGCACATGTGCTTGCACACCTGCTCGCGCATGAAGCCGGCATTGCCGTAGGTCGCAAAGCTGTAAAAGAGGAACCAGAAAGTGCCCCAGGTTCCCAACTGCCACTGAAGCACTTCGGTGCCCAATGCCTTGATGGGCGTAAAGAAACCGACAAAGGTGAAACCGGTCCACAGCGCTACTGCCAACCACAAGAAGTGTTTGAGGGCCTTGCGCAAAATCTTGTCCGAGGTCCAGGCACCTGCGTCACGCCGCATGCGCGCCGAGCGGTCTCCTTCTGTGTGCTTCTCCAGCCACAGGAATATTTCGGTATAGACAGTCTGCGGACAGGCATATCCACACCAAAGACGGCCGGCCACTGCGGTAAACAGGAACAGTGACAGCGCCGAGATGACCAGGATTCCGGTCAGATAGATGAAGTCCTGTGGGTACAGGACCAGACCAAAAATATAGAAGCGGCGGGCACCCAGATCGAAGAGCACCGCCTGGCGTTGTCCCCATTCCAGCCAGGGCAAGCCATAAAAAACCAACTGGGTGAGCCAGACCATGGCCCAACGCCAGTTGGAGAACAAACCCGTGACGCTGCGCGGGTAGATTTTTTTGTGGGCTTCGTACAGCGAGAACATCACCCCATCGGCATCGCTAGCAGGAACTGGCGTCCCTGCATCCTGCTCCACAACGATGGGAATGATTTTTCGCGGTAACGAGCTCCTATCGTCCAAAAGTCAATGCTTTCCGTACTAGACGTTTACTTGGCTTTGGCGTTGTTGGAGAGACCCCAAACATAGGAAGCCAACACCTGGATCTGACCTTCGGTCAGGCGCTCTGCTTGCGCAGGCATCTGATTGATCTTGCCATTGTTGACCATCGCCATGATCGCTGCCTCACCGAAGCCATGCAGCCAGATGTTGTCGGTCAGGTTGGGAGCGCCAAGCGCTTGAGTGCCCTTGCCGTCAGCACCATGGCACGCAGCACAGACTGCAAACTTCTCTTTGCCCAGATTGGCACGCACGGAATCATGCGGGCTGTTGGACAGGCTCAGCACGTAGTGCGCAACGTTCTTGACATCGTCGGCAGTACCCACGGCAGCAGCCATCGGAGGCATATTGCCCAGGCGACCCTTGGTAAGGGTTTCCTTGATAACTTCAGGAGCGCCGCCATGCAGCCAGTCGCCATCGGTCAGATTGGGAATACCCTTGGAACCACGGGCGTCCGATCCATGGCACTGCGAGCAGTTGTTCATGAACAAACGCTCACCGATAGCCATAGCCTGCGGATCCTTGGACATGTCCTCAGCCTTCATGGCCGAGAACTTGGCATACAGAGGAGCTACCTCCGCATTGCCCTTGGCCACTTCCTTCTCATACTGGTCTTTTTGAGACCACTTGTCGGTGAGTCCGCCAGCATAGCTGCCCAAGCCGGGATACATGGCCAGGTAGCCCAATGCAAACACAATCGTGATCACAAAGAGCCAAACCCACCAGCGTGGCAAGGGGTTGTTCATCTCGCGCAGGTCTTCATCCCACACGTGACCGGTCGTATTGTCGTTCGCAGTCATGGCCTTTGCCTTGCCGCTGAACCACAGCAGAAGCGCGCAGGCGAGAATACTCACCAACGTGATGCCGGCCACGTAGACCGACCAGAAGTTGCTTGTAAAGTCGCTCATTTCAAATCCTTATTCTGGGGTCAGTCCTGCTCAAACGGCAGGTTGGCGGCTTCAGAGAAGTCGGATGCACGCCGCTTGGACCAAGCCCACCACACAATGCCGATAAACGTTATAAAACTGGCCACAGTGGCCACAGACCGAAGGGTGTTGATATCGATGTCCATATTCAACTCCTTCGCGCTTACTTGAGAGCCAGACCCAAAACCTGCAGGTAGGCAATCAGGGCTTCCAGTTCAGTCTTGCCCTTGACTTCTTCCACTGCCTTGGAAATCTGCTCATCGGTGTAAGGAACGCCAACGGTACGCAGAGCCTTCATGTGAGCGGGCATGACAGCCGCGTCCACCTGGTTCTTTTCCAGCCATGGGTAGGCAGGCATGTTGGACTCAGGCACCACATCGCGTGGGTTGATCAGGTGGGTACGGTGCCAGTCGTCGCTGTACTTGCCACCAACGCGGGCCAGATCCGGACCGGTGCGCTTGCTGCCCCACTGGAACGGGTGGTCATAAACCGACTCACCAGCCACTGAATAGTGACCATAACGCAGTGTCTCGGCACGGAAGGGACGAATCATCTGCGAGTGGCAGTTGTAGCAACCTTCACGCGTGTAGATGTCACGACCAGCCAACTGCAGGGCAGTGTAAGGCTGGACTCCCTTGATGGGTTCCGTGGTGGACTTCTGGAAGAACAGCGGAACGATTTCCACCAAACCACCAACCAGCAGCACCAACAGGATAAGGACGATCATCAAGAAGTTGTTCGTCTCAATGGACGCGTGCGACAGTCCTGAGTTTGTATTTTGATTTGCCATATTGGTTACCTCTTATGCGTGTGCAGCGACTGCTGGAATGGTGACATTCACCGCACGGCCCGCGGTAGCGGTCTTCAGCGTGTTCCAGAGCATGATCACCATACCGGAGAGGTACAGCAAACCACCCAACAAACGCAAGACATAGAACGGATAGGTAGCTTTCACCGACTCAACAAAGGTGTAGGTCAGGGTACCGTCGGCGTTGATAGCGCGCCACATCAGACCTTGCATCACACCGGCAATCCACATTGCAGCAATATAGATAACGATACCGATGGTGGCAGTCCAGAAGTGCACTTCAATGGCTTTCACGCTGTACATCTGCTTCTGGCCGAACAGGCGGGGAATCAGGTAGTACATGGAACCCATGGACACCAGACCCACCCAACCCAGGGCGCCGGAGTGCACGTGACCCACGGTCCAGTCGGTGTAGTGGCTCAAGGCGTTAACCGTCTTGATGGACATCATGGGACCTTCGAAGGTGGACATACCGTAGAAAGACAAGGACACGATCAGGAAGCGCAGGATTGGATCGTCACGCAGCTTGTGCCATGCGCCGGACAGGGTCATGATGCCGTTGATCATGCCGCCCCAGCTGGGAGCCAGAAGAATCAGGGAGAACACCATACCGACGGACTGGGTCCAGTCAGGCAGCGCGGTGTAGTGCAGGTGGTGAGGACCCGCCCACATGTAAGTGAAGATCAGCGCCCAGAAGTGGACGATGGACAGGCGGTAGCTGTAAACAGGGCGACCGGCTTGCTTGGGGATGAAGTAGTACATCATGCCCAGGAAAGCAGCGGTCAGGAAGAAGCCCACCGCATTGTGACCGTACCACCACTGGATCATGGCGTCCTGGACACCGGCATAGGCAGAGTACGACTTCAGGGCACCTGCCGGAATGGCCGCGCTATTGACAATGTGCAGAATCGCGACGGCAATGATGAACGCACCGAAGAACCAGTTGGCGACGTAGATGTGCTTGACCTTGCGGGTACCGACGGTACCGAAGAACACCACAGCATAGGCCACCCAGACCAAGGTGATCAAAATGTCAATCGGCCACTCCAGTTCTGCGTATTCCTTGCCCTGAGTAAAACCCAATGGCAAAGAGAGAACAGCAGCCACAATGACCACTTGCCACCCCCAAAAGGTAAAGGCTGCCAGCTTGTCGCTGAACAGCCTCACCTGACAGGTACGCTGCACTACGTAATACACCGTAGCAAACAAAGCACAACCACCAAACGCAAAGATCACCGCGTTGGTGTGTAGTGGTCGTAGTCGCCCGTAGGTGAGCCACGGTATACCCAGGTTCAGTTCCGGCCAAGCGAGCTGGGCGGCGATGATGACGCCAACCAGCATGCCAACCACACCATAAACCACCGTCATGATGGCGAACTGACGTACAACAGTATCGTTGTATACAGTCGCTTGTTGATTTGCAAATGCCATTTTTACCTCTTCTCTTATTAAACCCAGCGGGGAGTGTCTACGGGCCACCTATGGATCGGGTTGATCAATGTCAAAGTCTGCTGAAAGTTCTTAATATTTGTTAAGAATCTTTCAGGATCCTTTCACCTTCAGCCTCGATGTCTTCGAACTGTCCCCGATGGATTGCCCACCAGAGACCTCCCAAAATAAAAAATACCAGTACCACGGACAGTGGAATCAACAAATACAGGATATCCATTAGAGGACCTTTTCTAAGGGCATGACGCGGGCCAGGCGCAATGCATTGAGCACGACCAGCAGGGAGCTGGCTGCCATTCCCAGGCCAGCCAGCCAGGCCGGCAACAGCCCCACAACGGCCAACGGAACACAGGCAGCGTTATAAATCAGAGCCCACCACAGATTTTGCCGAACAATGGCCAGGGTTCGTCGCGCTAACAGCAACGATTGCACCACCACCATCAATTGTTCACCCAGAATCACGAAATCCGCTTTGGACTGCGCCAGCGGAACGGCCCGTCCGAAGGTAAACGAGACATCGGCCCCCGCCAACACCGGACCATCGTTCAACCCGTCGCCAACCATAGCCACACTGCGGCCTTGTGACTGCAGCGTGCGCAGAAACGCCAGCTTGTCATCCGGCGAGCACCCGCCCCGTGCCTGCGCAATGCCAGCCTGGGCTGCCACCCGGGAGACCGACTCGACGCTGTCGCCCGACAGCATGTGGACCTCAACCCCCTGAGCACCCAACGCGGCCACTGCGGCGGCGGCCTCGGGGCGGAGGTCTTCCTTCAATTCAAAGGTTGCCAGCCACCCCTGCGCATCGCCCAGAAATGCACACAACCCGGTCACAGGGCGATCTTGCACCGAACAAAAGCTGGCCGAACCCAGCCGCAAGGACGCGACTGCACTTTTCTCTGCTGTAACAGCGGTCTGGATCGCCTGACCAGCAACGCCCTGCCCTGCATACTCGGTTACCGCCTCACAAGCCCAAGTGTTGGGCGAAGCCACCCTCTGGGCCTGCGCCGCTGCCAGTGCCCGCGACACCGGATGCAAGGAATGGCAGGCCAGCGCTGCCGCCATGGCCAATGCTTCATCCGCAGAGACACCCGGTCGCACCGTGACTTCCCCCAAAACCATGGCATCGCGGGTCAAAGTGCCGGTCTTGTCAAACACCAGCGTATCCACCGA
>JAVBYK010000527.1 GCA_030824095.1 bacterium | reverse complement strand
CCCACCGCCTCCTGCAGGTACAGGATGACGGTGTAGTTGAACATGTGGCCGGCGGTGAAGGCCAGCAGGCAGGAGGCGAAGAAGGCCCCCAATCGACCCATCATCGCGCAGCCCCATTGGGGTTCAGCTGGATCAGCGTGGGCTGGAAGTCTTCAATGTGCCAGGACGGGAAGCTGGCGCTGGACAGCAGCACGCGACCATCTTCGGTGAACTCCACATCCCGCGTGAAGGTGGCCTTGCGTGGCAGCGGAAAGTGGGTCCACTGGCCCGTTGCGATGTCCAGCCGGTGCACACCGTCGGAGTTGGTGCCATTGACCCAGACCTGGTGGCGCTTGCGGTCCACGTTGAGTGCGTAGGGCGTGTCACTGCCCAGGGGCTGCACTGGAAGGTCAAACTTGGTGAACTTGCCCGCCTTGGGCTCATAGCGCAGGATGGCGGATTCGCTGAACATGCCTATCCACAGGTTGCCATCGCGGTCGGCGCGCAGGCGGCGTGGGTTCTTCAGCGGCGTGGGGATCATCGTGATCTGGCCGGTGGCCGGGTCCAGCGACGCGATCTCGTTGGTGTGCAGGCGTGCCACCCAGACCTTGCCGTCGGGTGTGACCTCGATGCCGTAGGGCAGCGGCACGCCGGTGGAAACGTGGTCGATCTTGACCCAGTTGGCCACCGGAATCCCCCAAGCAATGAGCTTGAAGAAGAACGGCGTCATCTTGACGGTCACCTTCTCCATGAAACTGCGAAACGGCAGGTCATAGGTGGTGAACCTGTCCGCTGCGCGGTCGTACATGGCGATCTGGTTGCTGAGTGCCAGCGTGAACCAGACGCGGTTCTTGTCGTCCATGCGCACGGTGTGTGGGTAGAAGCCGCTGCCGATTTCGTGGTTGATGAACTGCTTGGTCTTGGGGTCGAACTCGATCAGACGGCGCTGGTAGGACGGGGTGATGAAAATGTGGCCGTCTGTGGGTGCCTCCACCAGCGAGTGGATGCCCTGGTAGGTCTCGTGCTTGGGAAAGTCCCGCAGGCGCCCGGCCAGCAGGCCGCCCAGATTGTCGCCGGGTTGCGGTGGCACGCGGTAGACGGTGTAGGCACCGGTCTGGGTGTTGATTTCGTACAGGCGGTCCTGCAGGTTGTCGCCCACGTAGACCAGGCCGTTGCTGTGCTGCACGAAGTCATGCATCTGTGAGAAGCGGTCGCCAATCGGCAGCTCGGTGACGCTGGCCTTGCTCAGTTCCGCCACCCAGGGCGTGCCGGCCGGCACCTTTTCGGGATGGGCGTTGATGTCCTTCCAGTGGGCCTCTAGCAGCGCGGGCATTTCTTTCTGTGCCTCGGTGGACAGGCGCGCGCCGTAGCGCACCATGCGCTGGATGGTGGTGGACCACTCCTCGGCACTGCGCTCGCGGCGCAGGAAGGCGGAGCCCTGCTGGTGGCAGAAGCCGCACTGCGCCATGAATTCCTTCTTCAGGTCGTCGCGCCCGGCCAGCAGCGTGGAGGTCCAGGCATTGGACGGGCGCTGCTCGGCCAGGGCCTTGGGATCGGTCTCGACCTCCATGCGCCAGAAGGCCGGTTTGGCCAGATCGGCGGGGCCAATCAGCGCATCCTTGAAGCCCGGCTTGCGCAGGCGCACCCGGTAGTCGCCCGCTTGCGTCTGTGTGGCGTCGGGCAAGCGCACGCGGCCCTGGGCATCGCTGAAGCGGGTGTGTTCAAACGTGCCCTGCTGCAGTTTGCCGGGTGCGGCGTAGCCGTTGTCGGCATCGTCGATCTTTGCGGGTGACTGGGGCAGGCGCGTCACCATGACCAGGGGCAGGGGTTTGCCGTCAGGACCGCTGACGGTGAAGTCGGCCCCCTGTGCGGAAGTCATCGCCAGGGCCAATAGCACGGCGCCCAATTCAAAGGTCTTTTTCATGGTGTGGTGTCTCCCCGTTCAAGGTGTTGTGCTTGGAAAAATCTCGGTCTGCAGGCGCCGCTTCATGATGGCGGCATAGCGCGTGGGCCAGAGGCGCGACAGCCACCAGGCCGCCTTGGCCGTGAAGCTGAACAGCAGCAGTTGACGCCGCTGGCGCGCGGCCAGCAGGATGGCGGCGGCTACCTCAGCCGGTTGTGTGGTTGCGCCCGTGGTCGTGCGTGCATGCGCTGCGGGTTGGCCATCGGCGCCCAGCGCGGCGCGGTCGATGCCGGTGTCAATGAAGGACGGGCAGACGATGAGCACGTCCATGCCGTCGTCCTGCACCTCGGTGCGGAGGCTGTCAAGGAAGCCGTGCAGGGCGTGTTTGCTGGCGGCGTAACCCGTGCGGCCAATCAGTGGCGAGAAGCCCGCCACGCTGGAGATGGCAATCACCATGCCCTTGCGCTGGCGCAGGCTGGCAATCGCCGCGTGCGTGCAGTTGACGGCGCCGAAGAAATTGACATCCATGACCCGGCACAGCACGTCCACCTGCGTGTCGGCAAAGGCGCTGCGGTGGGCGATGCCGGCGTTGTTGATGAGGACGTCGATGCCGCCAAAGCGCGCAGTGGCCTGGGCCATGGCCGCTTCGCAGGAGGGCAGTTGCGTGACATCGCACACTGCGGTCAGCAGCGAAGGCGTGCGGTTGGGCGCGCTGGTGAAGATTTTGTGCTGCAGTGCGTCCAGCGCCTGTGCATCGCGGTCCAGTGCGACCACCCTGGAGCCTGCCTGCAAAAACGCGTGCACCAGCGCCTGGCCCAGGCCGCCTGCGGCGCCGGTGATGACCACACAGCGGTCCTTGAAGTTGCGCAGGCTCATATCGCTTCGGCCCGTTGCTTTTCGCGGGCCGTGCGGTAGAGGTCGAACACTTGTGCCGAGGTGTAGGTCGGTGTGTAGCCAAACACGGTCTTGAGCCGGGTGTTGAGCAGCACCGGGCGGTAACGCAGGAAGTCCAGTTGCTCCGGGCCGTACTGCGTCAGACCCAGGGGCTTCAAAATGGATAGCGCTCCACGTAGCAACCACGAGGGCAGGCGCCGGGTTTTCTTTCCAAGTCTTTGGGCAATCTCATGGATGGTCAGCGCGCCGTCCCCGGCCACGTTGTAGATGCCGGCAGGGCCATCGGACACGGCGCGCAGGATGATGCCGACCACGTCCTGGTCCCAGATGAACACGAACGGGCTGTCGGAGCCGCGAATGGCTAGCAGGCGCGGCTTCTCGAACATGTCGGTGATCTGGTTGCGTACCGTGGGGCCGAGGATGGTGCCAATGCGCAGCACCACCTGTTCCAGTGCCGGGTGCTCCTTTCGGTAGCCCGCCAGCATCTCTTCGACCAGCCGCTTGTGGTGCGAATAGGCGAAGACGGCGTTGCCGCGCACCGGCATGTCTTCCGTCAGCCAGGGTGCGTTGTCCGCGTGGTAGCCATAGGCCGCGCCGCTGCTGGACACCACGATGCGCTGCACGCCGTGCCGCACGCAGGCTTCCAGCAATCTGCGGGTGCCATTCACATCCACGTCGTATTCAAAGTCGCGTGTCTGCGCCTTGCCTGAGGGCATGATGGCCGCCAGATGCACCACCACGTCGATGCGGTGCTGCAGCAGGGCGTCTGCCAATTGGGGTGAGCGGATGTCGCAGGCCAGGTAGTCCACGTGCGGCAGGCGCGTTGCGGGTTCGCGCAGGTCGTGCGAGACGATCGCTGAAGGCCGCTGACCGTCGGGCAGGGCGGCCAGCCGTTCCACCACCTGGCGGCCCAGGTAGCCACCACCGCCGGTGATCAGGATGCGGGCGTTGGCCAAGGTCATTTGGCGGCTCCCGACCACGGTGCCAAGGGAAGCGGCGGGCGGTTCTTCCAGTAGGTGGCCAGCGTCAGCCCGGCCACGATGTGCCAGATGCCCCACCAGGCGGTCACGATGGCCATGCCGCCCAGGCCGCCGAAGAAATTGAAAATCAGGATCAGCCCCAGGCCCGAATTCTGGATGCCCATCTCGAAGGTGATGGCCCTGCAGTCGCGTTCGGGTAGGCCAATTGCCTTGGACAGGCCGTAGCCGGTGGTCAGTGCCATCAGGTTGTGGACGAACACCACGCCCACCACCAACTGGATGTAGTCCAGAAAGTGCTTCAGGTTGGCGGCCAGTGCGCCGCCAATAAAGGCCAGCAGGATCACGAAGGACAGAATCTTCATCGGCTTTTGCACCGTGTGCGCAAAGGCCGGAAACTGCCTAGCCACCCACATGCCCAGCACCAGCGGCACACCCAGCAGCATGACGATGACTTCCAGCATCTCCCAAGGGCTCATGGTCACTTCCTTCATCAGCCCCGCCGTGATGGGGTGCAGATTGCCCCAGAAGGCAAAGTTCAGCGGTGTCATGAACAGGGCCACCACGGTGGACAGGGCGCTCACGCTGACCGACAGTGCCGTGTTGCCCCGGGAGTGGTGCACCAGAAAGTTGGAGATGTGCCCGGCCGGGCAGGCAGACACCAGAATCATGCCCAGTGCAATGCTGGGCTCGGGTTTGAGAATCGACACCAGCACATAGGTCATGGCCGGAAACAGGATGTGGTGGCCCAACAGGCCCAGTGCCAGGGCCTTGGGCGTGCGCAAGGCGGTCTTGAAATCGTCCACGCGCAATTCAAGCGCGACGCCAAACATCACCAATCCCAATACGGCGTTGAGCAGCGTCAGGGTTTGCGGGTTGAAGCTCAGGTGTACCTGGTCAATAGGGGCCATGCGGTTGTCTCCTCGTTTTGGAGGTCTGCGGCGCCCTGTCTGCTGACAGACGTCCCCATCCTCGGTTGTGGGGCAACTTTAGGGCAATGGCCTGCGCTTGTCGCGTGCAATGCGGGACATGGGGGCGGCAATTCGGGACAGGTTTGGCCGGACGTGCCACGGACTGGCTGCGCAGGGCCGGTCAGCATTTCGCTTGACCTCTGTCAAGCCAAGGCGAAATTGTGGGGCAATTGCGGCGCGGCGAGTGGCTGGCGTGGCGCTGGGAGGCGATACCTGGCGTAAGCTGTTTGCATTTCCGATTTGCGCGCCCGTGCGCGCGCGACTGCCATGTCTACCGTTGAAAAAACCTGCTTTCTGCCCAGTGGTGGATCCCCTTTGGTGGAGCAGACCCTGTCCAAATGGCGTTCACAGTTTCCGGAAATGGGCGTTTGTGCGTTCTTGCCGGAAGCACAGAAAGACCAATTGGCCCATTTGCAGTCCACGTGTGCGCAACTTCAGGTGCCATTGGTCGGCGCCATCTTCCCGGCCTTGGTCCACGACGGGGTCTTCCGCAACGACGGGGTCTGGCTGCTGCGCTTCGACACCATGCCGTTCTATGCCTTGCATGCGGATCTGCCGGTTGACGGCGACGGGGTGCAGCGCACATCGGATGCGATTGCCCAGCAGGTGGTCGGCAACCTGGGCGGCGGCGAAGAGGCCACGCTGTTCATGGTGTTTGATGCGATGGTTCCGAATATTGGCACGTACCTGGACGAGATGTACCTGCGCCTGGCCAACCGAGTGCACTACGCAGGCGTGAACGCTGGGAGCGAGACATTTGCCCCCATGCCGTGCCTGTTCGATTCCACGCGGACGGTACAGAACGGTGTGTTGCTGATGCTGCTGCCCCACCACCATGGCGCCATTCTGGAACACGGCTACCGCGCGCCGGAGCAGACCGTGTATGCCACCAGCACATCGGGCAACCGCATTGCCCAGATCGACTGGCGTCCGGCTTTCGAGGTCTACCAGGAGCTGGTGCACAACCAGTATGGCGTGCAAATCACGCCCGAGAATTTTTACGAACATGCCGTGCACTTTCCGTTTGGCATCGTGCGCGCCAACCACCATGTGGTAGTGCGCATTCCGGTGGCCCTCCATGCCGATGGTTCGCTGTTCTGTGTCGGCGAGGTGCCCCCCAATTCCGTGCTGACGCTGCTGCAGAGCCCCACGGTGGACAGCCACGAGACCCTGAACGTGCTGACCGACGGCTTGCGCGCGATGGACGGCGATGGTGCTTTGCCCGATCTGCTTCTTTTCTACTGCGCCGGGCGACGCATGCACCTGGGGCTGGAAAAGGCTACAGCGGAATTGCATGAGTTTGACGCGCGCACCCATGCCACCCGTATCGCCGGTGCGTTGTCGCTGGGCGAGATTGGTGGCTCCACGCTGCACGGCTACCCGCTGTTCCACAATGCAGCACTGCTGGCCGCGCGCTGGTAGGGCGCTGCCATGCAACACCAGGAGATCCTGCCGGTTCTGTATGACCTGTCGGTCACCATCGGTGGAGAGATCCAGCTCAAACCGCTGCTTACGCGCACGCTGCAGCGCCTGCTGTACCACACCTCGTTCTCCGCGGGATTCATTTGCCTGGATCTGCCACCGTGTGATACCACCCAAGCGACTGCGCTGGTTCCCATGGCGGCCGCAGTCGGCGACTTTGAGTTGATTGCGCAGGTTGGCAAGCCCGTTGCCTTGCCAACCGCCTTGGTCTGCACCAGCAGCCCCCCGGTGGCACAGCAAGGCGATCTGGTGGAGCCGATGGGTGCTACCCGCAGTCGCTACCGTTCGTACTTACGACTGCCCCTGGAGAACAACGGCGTGATCGTGCTGCTGGCGATTGAGCTGCCACAGACCGCGTTGAGCCTTCCGCGCATCCTGCAGCCGGTGCTGGCGCAACTGGCCAAGGCCATTGTGCTGTGCCGCCTGCACGATGCACGCCAGGATGCCGCCAGGGCCGAACAATACAACCTGCGCCAGTCACTCAGCCAGATTGAAAGCCAGTTCAAGGCGCTGATCGAGATCAGCCCCATGGGCGTCGGGCTTTCCAGTGATGGGGTCGTGATCGATGGCAATGAGTCGTTCCTGAAGCTATTTGGCTATGACGACATGGCGCAATTGCGTGGCCTACAGCTGATCGAGTGTGTTGCGCCAGAACAGCGCCCGATACTGGCTGAACGCATCCGTCTGCGGGCGCGTGGCGAGGAACCTGTCACGACGTACGAAACGATAGGGCTGCGCAGGGACGGCACCCGCTTTGCGGTCATGGTGTCGTCCAAGCGTATCGAGACCAGCCAGGGCCCCCGGACGTTTTCCTATTTCTTTGACCTGACGGATCAAAAGCTGGCGGAGCAGAAGCTGCGCTCGGTGAACGCCATGATGCGCCTGGTTCTGGAGACGGCGCCGTTGCGCATCTTCTGGAAAGACCAGGACTCCCGCTACCTGGGCTGCAACCGGGCATTTGCCCAGGACGCAGGTTTGAGCAGCCCGGATGAACTGGTTGGCAAGAGTGATGCCGAACTGGGCTGGCGTGACCAGGCCGCGCTCTACCGTGAGGACGATCTGCACGTGATGCAAAGCGGCACCCCGCGCCTGAATTTTGAGGAACCACAGACCACGCCCGATGGGCAGCAGATCTGGCTGCGTACCTCCAAGGTTCCTCTGGTCGGAGAGGACGGCCACCAGGTGGGCGTGCTGGGGGTGTATGACGACATCACGGAGCAAAAGCGGGCCCAGGCGCAGATTCACCACTTGTCTCACTACGACGCGCTGACCGGCTTGCCCAATCGGCAGTTGCTGCGCGATAGCTTGCAGGCCGCCATGGCAGCCAGTGTGCGCAGCCGCCATTTCGGGGCGGTGCTGTTCCTGGATCTGGACGATTTCAAGTCGCTCAACGACACCAAGGGCCCGGCGGTGGGGGATGCCCTGCTGATCGAGGTGGGTGCCCGGCTGAGTGCCTGTGTGCCCGACGGCGCGGTCGTCTCGCGGCCAGGAGGTGATGAGTTCATTGCCATGCTGGAAGGTTTGAGTGGTGCCCCGTCCGAGGCCGCCACCCAGGCGGAACTGGCAGCGGAGAAGTTCCGCCAGGCCCTGAGCCAGCCCTACCGGCTGGGCGACGTGGTGGTGCAGACAACCACCAGCATCGGCATCGTGCTGTTCCAGGGCAACAGTGAATCATCGGACTCGGTGCTCAAGCACGCCGATACGGCCATGTACCAGGCCAAGGCCGCCGGGCGCAACAGCATTCGTTTCTTTGATCCCAAGGTGCAGTCCGAACTGGAGGCGCGGCTCAGTCTGGTGGCCGACCTGGGTCAGGCGGTGGACAGGGGACAACTGCAGCTTTACTTCCAGAAGCAGGTCAATGCCCAGGGGCGCGCCACTGGCGCAGAGGTGTTGCTGCGCTGGGCACACCCGGCGCGGGGCATGGTGTCGCCCGCGCAGTTCATTCCGCTTGCCGAGGAGACCGACCTGATCGTCCCCATCGGTTTGTGGGTGCTGCAGGCAGCGTGCCGGCAGTTGCGTGCCTGGCAGGGCCTGCCAGATCTGCGCGAACTGACGCTGGCCGTCAATGTCAGCGCCAAGCAGTTTCACCAGCCGGATTTTGTCAGTCAGGTGCGCCGCGACCTGGTGGCCGCCGGGGCCAAGCCCTCGCACCTGAAACTCGAACTGACGGAAAGCGTGGTGCTGGAGAACGTGGAGGAAACCATTGCCAAGATGCGTGAACTCAAGCTGCTGGGGATCAGCTTTTCCATGGACGACTTTGGCACCGGGTACTCGTCCCTGCAGTACCTGAAGCGGCTCCCGCTGGACCAGCTCAAGATTGACCAGAGCTTTGTGCGCGACATCACCACCGACCCCAACGATGCCGCCATCGTGCAGACCATCATCGCCATGACGGATGCGCTGGGCCTGAACGTGATTGCCGAGGGGGTGGAGACACGCGAGCAGCAGGCCTTTCTGGAGCACGCCGGTTGCCATGCCTACCAGGGCTATCTGTTTGGTCGCCCGGTGCCTTTGATCCAGTTCGAGCAGGACTTCGACCGGTAATCGGGTATTCGGGGGTATCGGTCACCCTGCCGGCGTGTCGGGCTGGGCACGGCACAATAGGCCGCCATGTCCGACCAATACAGCGTAACCGCCCGCTTCACCCAGGCCATTCTGGAAGCTGCCCAGCGCCACGGCGTGCGGGTGCCCGAGGCCCTGCGCGCCGCGCTGACGCAGGGCGCACGCGTGCCCATGGCGCAGCAGGACACCCTGTGGGCGCTGTTCGCGCAGTCCACCACCGATCCGCTGGCCGCGCTGGCGGTGGGTACCGACCTGCAGGCCGGTCATCTGGACATCGTTGGCATGCTGCTGCTCAGCTGCGACACCCTGGGTGACGCGCTGGAGGTGCTGACCGAATACGCGCCCATCATTGGCGACAACGCGCGCTTTGAGGTGGCGCAGGATGCCGATGGCGTGGTGCTGCGTTACCTGCCGGACTACACCGTGTGCGTGGAGCAGCGGGTCGAGGCGGCGCTGGGCTGCGTGGTCTGCCTGGCGCGCTGGATGACCAGTGGGCGCTTCCGACCCCGTGCGGTGCTGTTTGCCCATGCGCCGCGTGCGGAGGTAGTCGCCTACGAGGCGCTGCTGGGTTGCCCCGTGCAGTTTGGACAACCTGACAACGGTGTGGCCTTTGCCGACAGCGAAATGGGTCT
>JAVBYK010000216.1 GCA_030824095.1 bacterium | reverse complement strand
TCAGCGAGCTACAAGTGCGCTTGACGGTGCGCTAAACGGCTCAGCCCTGGCGGGCCAGCACCTGCCGAATGGTGGCGCCCAACTCTTCGGCCACGAACTTGGCGATGTAGGCATCGGCGCCAACGCTCTTGACGTGCCCTTCGTTGGCGGTGCCGGTCAGCGACGAGTGGATGATGACCGGAATGCCCTTGTACTTGCCATCCTGCTTGATGTTGCGGGTCAGCGTGAAGCCGTCCATGACCGGCATTTCCAGGTCGGTCAGCACCACGGAGACCTTGTCCTGCACCGTCTTGCCTTCGGCCTCGGCCTTGGCGGCAATGGACTGCAGCGTGTCCCAGGCTTCCTGGCCGGTCTTGGTCATGATGTAGGGAATGCCCATGGCCTTGAAGCCCTGCTCGATCATCATGCGTGCCACAGCCGAGTCGTCGGCAGCCAGCACCACGGTGCCGGGTGGCAGCTTGACCGAGCCCACCTGGGCTTCGTCGATGTCGGACTTGTGTTCATTGGGCATGACGTCGCGCAGGATCTGCTCCACATCCAGCACCTGGGCCAGACGGGTGTTTTCGGCATTGCCGTCCAGGCGCGCAATGCTGGTCACCAGACCGCCACCGCTGCTCTCGGCGGACAGCACGTGTTTCCACTCCAGGCGCACGATTTCGTTGACTTCTTCCACGGCAAAGGCCTGCGTGGTGCGGGCGAACTCGGTCACCAGCAGAATGCCCAGGCCCTTGGTCGGGTTGCAGCCCACCACCTTGGGCAGGTTGATCACGGTGATCATCTGGCCCCGGATATTGGCCACGCCCATCACGGTGGGCGGCATGTTGACCATGGCGGTGATCTCGGGCATGACCAGGATCTCGCGCACCTTGAACACGTTGATGCCAAACAGCTCGCGACGCTGGCTGCCAGGAGCCTCCCCCAAACGGAACAGCAGCAGTTCGAACATGCTGTTGGCCGCCAGATTGGTGCGTTCGTCAATGTCCCGCATGGTGGATGTCGTCATGGCGTTTTCCGTGAAAAAGGGGCTGAAACAATTAGTGTGACCATGGTAACGCCATCCGGCGTTATTTGGCCGATTTTGGCCATAACGCCCACAACTGAAGCGGCTGGCGCAAGCGTCCCGCCAGCTCCCCGGCCTGCGGCCCCCAGCCAACAAAATAATCGGCCCGCACCGCACCGGTGATGGCGCTGCCGGTGTCCTGCGCCAGCACCAGTTTTTGCAGGCTGGTCTGCGGGCCGCTGGAGGCCAGCCACAGCGGCGTGCCATACGGAATGCTGGCCGGGTCCACCGCAATGGAGCGCCCCGGTGTCAACGCCACACCCTGAGCGCCGCGCGGGCCGTCGCCGGAGTCGCGGTCGCTGATGGCTTCCTCGCGGAAAAACACCATGCGCGGATTGCTCCACAGCAGCTCCTGCTGACGCTGCGGGTTCTGCGCCAGCCAGGCCTTGATGCCGGGCCAGGAGGCATCCCGCACCAGCCCCTGGTCCAGCAGCCAGCGGCCCACGCTGCGGTAGGGCTGGTCGTTGGTGCCGGCATAGGCCAGGCGCACCCAGCGCTGGCTGCCGTCGGGCTGGCTGATGCGGATGCGTCCGGAGCCCTGGATCTGCAGCACCAGGGCGTCTACCGGATCGGCCATATAGGCAATCGCGCGGCCTTGCAGCGCGGCCTGGGCCTCGGGCAGGGTGTCCATCTCCTGGCGGGTGTACCAGGGCTTGCGCTGGGCCAGACCGGCGGGCGGCTGGTACAGCGGCACGTTGAACGTGGCCGTGGGCAGGCGACTGGCGTCCATCATGGGCTCGTAATAGGCAGTCAGGAGGCCGGTGGCCTCGCCCTGCGGCGACTCGATCCGAAACGGCTGCAGGCGCTCCATCATCCAGGCGCGCTGCTCGTCGGCACTGCCGATGCTCAGGCGGCGCACGTCCCCGCACAGGGTGGCAAACGGTCCGCCGGGGCGCTCGCAGCTCTTGAGCCAAGCGTTCCAGGCGTCAAACAATGCATCGTCGGCAAAGCCTGGCAGGTCGGACCAAGCGGCGGGCACCCAGCGGCTCTTGGCCTGGTACAGGGTTCCCGGCACCGGGCCGACCACGGACGGTGTGGGCGAGGGGGCGGGGCGCAATACCTCGTCCACAGGCGCCGTGGGGCGACCCAGCGGCGCGCTGCCGCAGGCGACCAGGCTTCCTACAATCAGCGCCATTCCTCCACAGGCCAGGAGCCGGTTCATCATGACATTGCTATTGCTCGAAGCCCTGGGTGCGGGGCTGATTCTCGTTGGGATCATCTGGTGGACCATGTTCTCGGGCCGCAAGCATGGCGAGCTGGCGGAGCGCGATGCCAGCGACTCCAGCCAAGAGGTTTCTGATAAAAACAGCCTTTAGCCCTCGTGGAATAAGCCTGAATAGCTACTAATTTCATAGCAAATTCCGACTACTTGAAAACCGCCACTACAGCACCCGGTGCTGCAGGGCCGGCAACTGGGCACGGCATTGCACCAGCTGGGCATGGTCCAAGTCGGCACACACCACACCCGGTTCCTGCGCCTGCTGGGCCAGGATGTGGCCCCAGGGATCGACCAGCAGCGACTGGCCCCAGGTGCGCCGGCCATTGGGGTGCGTGCCGCCCTGGGCGGCCGCGGCGACAAAGGCCAGGTTCTCGATGGCGCGCGCGCGCAGCAGCACCTCCCAGTGGGCCTGGCCGGTGGTGTGGGTGAAGGCGCTGGGCACCAGGATCAGGTCCACCCCGTCACGCGCATAGCCGCGGTACAGCTCGGCAAAGCGCAGGTCGTAGCAAACACTCATGCCGACCTGCCAGGTGTGGCCGTCCTTCGAAGGCAGTGCAAAGCGGGTCGGTTGTGCGCCGCGGTCCAGCACACGGGATTCGTCATAGGCCTCGGTTCCATTGTCGAAGCGGAACAGGTGGATCTTGTCGTAGCGTGCCACGCACTGCCCTTGCGGGTTGAAGGCCAGCGAGCTGTTGAAGACCCGGTCCGCCCGCGAGGCGGCAATCGGCAGGGTGCCGCCCACCAGCCACAGACCCAGTTCGCGCGCCGCATCCGCCAGGAACTGCTGGATGGGGCCGCTGCCAAATGGCTCCTGGATGGCCAGCTTGTCGGCATCGTGCTGGCCGATCAGGCAAAAGTACTCCGGCAACACGGCCAGTTCGGCACCTGCGTGGGCGGCCTGTTGCAGCAGACCGCGGGCCTGCTGCAGGTTCTCGGACAGGGTGCCGGTGGACACCATCTGGATGGCTGCGACCTTCATTGGGACTCCTGGGGTTTGGCCGGTGGGGCGGCGGGCGTGGGTGGCGGCACCGGCGCCGACTTGTGTTCGACCTTGGTGACACGGGGATCGACCCAGGTGCCGTCAATCAACAACTCCTGGGTGGCGGCCTCCATCAGGGGGCGGCGCAGAATCAGCTGGGCCAGGAAGGTGGAGAGGCCCACCACCGGGTTGATATAGGACGCCAGCAGCGACGCGCCGCCGGCATTGATGTCGGGCACCACCACCACCTTGATGTTCTGCGTCTCGTGCGCGATGTCGGCCTGGCCTTCCATCAACACCGCGGCGTTGATGCCCTTCATCTGCAGGTTGTTGGTGTGGGCTATGCCCTGGGCAATGGTGACATCGCCACGGATGAAGTCAAAGGCAAAGCCCTCGCTGAACACGTCGCGGAAGTCCAGCGTGAGCCGGCGCGGCAGCGCCTGCAGGCTGAGCACGCCCAGCAGCTTGCCAATGCCGGGATCGGTCTTGAGGAACTGGCCCGACTCAATGTTGACATTGAAGCTACCGCCCAGGCTGGGGTAGTCCAGCGTGATGGGCGAGCCCAGCCAGGCCACCTGCCCCTCCACCAGACCCTTGCCCCTGCGCACCACGCCCTTCATGCCAAAGCGGTTGAGCAGCTCGCCGGAATCGGCAATGTCGAGCTTGAAGTTCATGACCGTGCGCCGGCGCTCCTTGATATTGCTGTTGCGGGGTGCCGCCGCACCACCCTGCGCACTGATGGGTGTCCAGTTGCCGCTGCCCGTCAGCACCGCCTCGGGCGTGATGATGTTGAAGCGGTTGAGCCGCCATTCGCGCGGCACATCGCGCGCGGCAGCCGCAGCGGATGCACCCAGGTTCACGGCCTCGATCTCGACCCGTCCCAGCTTCTTGCCACGCAGCTCCAGGTCTTCCACCACGATGTCCAGCGCCGGAATGCTGGCCGGCTGCTCGTCCAGCACGCTTTCCACATCCTGCGCCGTGCTTGGGGCAATGACCAGGCGCGCCAGGCGTCCGTACAGCCGCCCTTCGCTGGCGCCCTGGGACTGGCGGTATTCCACGTAGCCATTGAGTTCGGAGGCATCCACATTGGCGCGCCACAAGGAGCCATCCCGCCCGCCGCCAACGACGACGTTATGGAGCTTGCGCCCACCCACCGTCAGCTCGCGGGCGCGCACGGCCAGGCTGGTCGGCAGGTAGCCGGTGCTGACATGGCTGGCCGGGCCTGTCAGGTTGTTGGCCGACAGGTCCGCTCCGGCCGCGCGGGAGAGCACATCCGACCAGGCATCGATATCCAGCGTGGCGAGGCTGACATTGGCCACCACACCGTCCGCCGGCAAGGGGGCCGACTCGTCCGCCGCCAGCCCCAGGCCAATAGCGCCGCGCAGCACCCGGGCGTCGGCGCCGGACACATCACGCACGTAGACGATGTTGAGCAGCTTGCCCACATCCAGTTGCAACTGGTCCTGCTGGCGCACCGCACCTTCACTGGCGGTCGACGCCGCAGCGCGCACGGCGGCCATGTCCAGGCGCACGGGCAGTGCCGCATCGGCGGTCTTGGCAAACGGTGCCGGCAGGCTCAAGCCCATGCCCACCAGGCTGCTGTTGATCTGCAGCTCGGGTATGCCACTGCGAAACCCCAGGGTGGCGGTGTAGGGTGCCGAGCCACTGGCGTACTGCGCCAGCCGGGCGGCAAAGCCCAGTTCGCGGGCTTGGCGCAGGCCTTCGGCAGTGGCCGAGCCCTGCATGCGCAAGACCTGCGGCGCGGTTGACTTGCCCGTTCCGGAAGTTGGCCCGTTGCCAGACAGGGAGTTCAGCCCTCCGTCAATGCGCACATCGCCACCCAGCGATTTGGCCTGCACACCGGCGACCGAAAAGCCGGTTTCCGAGAAAGCAATGGTGCCGCGCGTGCGCGTCAGACGTGGCGTGTCGGGCGTCACTTGCAAATCGTTGCCCGCCAACGCGATGGAGCCGCGCACGGTGGCGCGCTCCACGGCGGCGATCGGAAAGTCCAGCTTGAAGCGGTAGTCGGCCGAGCCGGTTGCCGTGGCACGTTCCAGCGCCTTGTCCATCAGACCGCCCAGGGGCGAGCCATTGACGACCACTCCCAGCAGTTCGCTCACCGGGCCTTGGACCTCTGCCGTCACCGCCACCGTGGCCCCGTCGTAGAGATGGTCCACCACGCCATCGGCCCGGACCACGCGCAGACCCGCAGCACCCGCCACGCGACTGCGCACACCCTTGACCTGCAGAACCGCGCGGTCGATCACCAGCTCGCCGGAGAGCTGCGTCAGGGCCGGCCACTGCAGACTGTCCTTGGGCAGCAGGCTGGCGGGCACGTAAGCAAAGGTGGCGTTGTGCACATCGGCCGAGATGCGGAAATCCCCCTGCTTGGGCGTGGTGTACGGGAAGTCGTGCAGATTGCCCTTGACCTTGAATTTGACCCCCGATGCCGTGCCCGCCACGACGGCATCGCGCACATAGTCACGCACATCCCGGGGCAGTCCCAGGGGCAGGTAGCGGTAGACCCGGGTTCCGTCCGCCCGGCTCAAGCTGCCCTGGAGGTCCAGCAAGCCGGGATACGCGGGCGCAGCCTCTTTGCCCGATGGGGTGTCTGCGGTTTGCCACTTGACCTGGGCTTCGCCCTGCGCATCGGCGTTGCTGAAACGCAGGTTGGGCAGACTCAGGCTGATCCGCTGGCCGTCAAGCTTCCACTGCACATCGGTGCTCAACTGGTCAAAGCGCAGCAGTGGGTCTTCAAACATACCGGGCAGGTCGATGGCACCACCGTTGACCGCCAGGGTTGCTTTGCCACCACCCTGATTCAGGTCGAAATCCACATCGGCGCCACGCAGGCCCGGTGCATGTCCGCCGTCGTCCAGCGCCCGGGCCGCCAGCTCCAGGCCCACAACCCGACCTTTGACGCTGAAGCGGCTGGGGTTCTCCCGTGGGCCCTGCCAACTGGCCTGCACCTGCTCGACCAGCCCCTTGGGCGCCAACTGCTCCAGGGTGGTGCGTGCGTCTTCCGGCAGGGGCAGGCGCTGGGCAATCTGTGACATGGCGGCCAGGTCCAGCCGGTCGGCCAGCAGCTCGCCACGGGCGGGCTTGCGGGTGTCTGCGTCTTGCAGGGTCAGGCGCACATTGCCCCCCGGCCAGCGCAGGCCATCCTCGGTTTCAAACTGCAAGGCCTGGGTGGAGAACTCGCTTCCCCCTTCGACCATCCTGGCGCCAAGCCGGCCGGTGATGCCACGCAAGGCGAGCGCCTGCAGCTTGGGGCTGAGAGTGACCCGCACGCCGTCCAAGGCCAGATCGGCAGTGGCACCCGTCACTGCGCCGCGGTTCACGTCGACCCAGGCGCGCACCGACCCGACTCCCTGGGCCAGGTCCACGCCCAGATCGGCGTAGCGGCGCAACTCAGCCAGATCGACCTGGGTGAAGTGGGCATACAGCTGACCGTCCCACTCACGCCACTGGCTGTCGCGCCGCGACAGCAGGGGTTGCTTGAAAATGCCGGACACACTCAGACGCTCCCCCCAATGGGCGGGCGGATTGGCATCCAGCCGCATGGAATGGGTGCGGTGTTGGTTGCGCAGCACCCAATCCACATCAGTCAGGGCCAAGGGCGGCTCGCCGCGGAGTTCGTCCGTCCAAGTCACGGTGCCATGGCGAATCACCAGCTCGGGCTGGGAAAAGACCCAATCAGCCCCCGGACCGTCCACATTGTCCCCACTGGACAAGAGGATACCGGCCACCCAGATCTTCCCATCGGAGGAGCGCCGCACGTCCAATTCGGGGCGATCAATGGTCAACTGCTCCAGGCCCAAGCCCATGATGGAGCGCGCCGACAGGGCGGCCAGCACAGACGGCAGCTTCAGACTCTCACGCCCCTGTGCATCGAGCAGGCGCACATCACTGAGCTCCAGCGACGGGATCAGCCCGTTGGAGCGGGTCTCGATGGCCCCGATGCGCACCGTCACACCCAACAGGCGGGAAACCTGCTGCTCCAGTGTCGGACGGAACTCCGCGATTCGCGGCACAATCACGAAATGCAGCGCGCCCCAGACTATGACTAACGCGATCCAGGCTGACGCCACCAACCAGAAAGCTGCGCGCACGGCGAAAGCGCCGACCCTGAGCAGGGGCGAAGGGTTTGGGGTCAATTCAGTCATCGCAATCGGAACACCATGTCAGGAATTATGACCCGCAATGGACTCCCCGATCTGACCGAGGGTTCCCGTTTCGCCCAGCGCATTCGCCGCCGCTACGCCCTGCAATTGAGCCAATTGCCGCCAGGAACGCCGACGCGTCACACCATGCAGGCGCTGTACGGGGAACTCCGGGCCAGTGGAAATGACACCAGCGCCAGTCTGCGCACCATCCGTCAGCTCGTGGTGGAGCGCCTGATCTGTCTGGACTGCGTTGATAACGCACCCCTGTCGGCCGTGACCGGTGCCATGACAGAACTGGCCGAGTTCGCACTGGACACGGCCTACCAGGAGAGCTGCAAGACCCTGGATGCCCAGTACGGCACACCGATGACGCCGCAAGGCAACCGTGCCGAACTGTGCATAGTCGGCATGGGCAAGCTGGGCGCACGCGAACTCAACGTGTCCAGTGACATTGACCTGATCTATATCTACGACCAGGACGGTGAAACCACGGGTGATGCCGATGGTCGCGGACGGATTTCCAACCAGGAGTATTTCGGCAAGATGGTGCGTGCCATCTTTGCCCTGGTGGGCGAGACCACCGAACACGGTTTTGTGTTCCGCGTCGATCTGGCCCTGCGCCCCAATGGCAACTCCGGCCCTCCCGTGGTGTCGCTGGGCGCGCTGGAAGAGTATTTCCACGTCCAGGGACGCGAGTGGGAGCGCTTTGCCTGGCTCAAGAGCCGGGTAGTCGCTCCAACGCAAACGGTAGGCTCGGCTTGTGCCCAGAGCCTGCGCAGCATCGTCGTGCCTTTTGTGTTCCGTCGCTACCTGGACTACAACGTCTTTGACTCCCTGCGCATCCTGCACCGCCAGATCCGCGACCACGCCACCAAGCGCAGCGCTGGCAAGCCCGAGCGCAACAACGACGTCAAGCTCTCACGCGGCGGCATCCGCGAAATCGAGTTCACCGTGCAGTTGCTGCAGGTGGTGCGCGGCGGCCAGTTTCCCGAGTTGCGCACACGCCCGACCCAAAGTGCCCTGCAGAAACTGGCCCTGGCCGGCCTGATGCCGCAGACCACCGCCGACGCGCTGGCGCGGGCCTATGTGTTTCTGCGCCAGGTTGAGCACCGCATCCAGTACCTGGACGATCAGCAGACCCACGTACTACCCACGGCGGACGCCGAGCTCGAATGGATCGCCCGCACACTGGGGTTTGATGGCAGTTGCACCTTTCTGAGCGAGCTCGACCGCCACCGGGAGCTGGTCGCCCAGGAATTTGATGCCTTGCTGGGCGGCCCCCAGAAGGAGTGCAAGGGTTGCGGTGGCGCAGGCCCGGCACGTGGAGCCGGCGACTTCGACGAGTTGCTGACGCAGTTGGGTGGACGTTTTCGCGAACGCGTCTCCAGTTGGCGCGACCACCCCCGGGTGCTGGCCCTGCGCGAGGAATCACGCTCCCGGCTGTCGCGTCTGGTGCTGCGCACCGCGCAGTGGGTGACAGAAGGCCAGGTCAGCGAAGACGCCGCCGTGCGCCTGGCCGACTGGATAGAACCGCTGCTGCGGCGCGAGAGCTATCTGGCCCTGCTGCTGGAACGCCCCAATGTGCACCAGCGCCTGCTGCACATGCTGGGTGCAGCACGCTGGCCCGCGCGCTATCTGCTCAAGCATCCCGGCGTCATTGACGAGCTGGCCGGCAACGCGATGTTCGAGGAGCGTTTTGATCCGGCCGACTTTGAGCAAGAGCTGGAGCACCGCCGCCTGGCACTGCAAGGCAGCGGGGAAGACGACGACGAAGCCCTGCTCAACCTGCTGCGCCGCGCCCACCATGCAGAGGTGTTTCGCATTCTGGCGCGCGACGTGGAAGGCCGCCTGACGGTGGAGCAGGTGGCCGACGACCTCAGCGCCCTGGCCGAGGTCGTGCTGCGCGTCACCACCCGCTGGTGCTGGGACCGCCTGAAGAACCGCCACCAGGCGGAATGCCGCTTCGGCATCATTGCCTA
>JAVBYK010000350.1 GCA_030824095.1 bacterium | reverse complement strand
GACGGCATTGTGGTTTCCTGCAAGGGCCTGATTCGGGTTGATTTTTCTGCGGCAGGCAGCATTCTCAACTGGGTTGCCATGCGCCAGGCGGAGGGCTGTCATATCCAGTTCCGGGATGTGCACCGCCTGGTTGCCGCATTCTTCAATGTCATCGGCATCAATGAGCATGCCCGGGTCGTTCCGCGTCCCATCTGAGGCTTGTATTTGGGGTTTTTGCCCCGTATCTAGGAAACCATGGAAGTATTTCACGGCACCACCATCATCAGTGTGCGGCGCAAAACCCCGCAAGGCGATTCGGTGGCCATTGGCGGTGACGGGCAAGTCACATTGGGCAATATCGTCATCAAGGGCACGGCGCGCAAGGTGCGCAAGCTCCACCATGGCAAGGTGCTGGCGGGTTTCGCCGGCGCCACGGCTGATGCCTTCACGTTGTTTGAACGCTTTGAAGCCAAGCTGGAAAAGCACCAGGGCCATCTGGCGCGCGCAGCCATCGAGCTGACCAAGGACTGGCGCACCGACCGTGTGTTGCGCCGCCTGGAGGCCATGCTGGCGGTCGCGGACAAGGAAACCTCGCTGATCATCACCGGTAATGGTGATGTGCTGGAGCCCGAGAATGGCATTGTTACCATTGGCTCCGGCGGGGCCTATGCCCAGGCCGCTGCCGTTGCCTTGTTGAACCACACGGAATTGTCCGCTGCGGATATCGTCAAGCGTTCCCTGGAAATTGCCGGCGAGTTGTGCATCTACACCAACATGCAGCACACCATCGAAGTGCTTGGGGAGCCAACATGAATCCCCAAGAAATCGTTTCCGAACTCGACAAGCACATCGTCGGTCAGGCTCAGGCCAAGCGGGCGGTCGCTATTGCCCTGCGCAACCGCTGGCGGCGCCAGCAGGTAGAGGGCGATCTGCGCGGCGAAATCACGCCCAAGAATATTCTGATGATTGGCCCCACTGGCGTGGGCAAGACCGAAATTGCCCGCAGGTTGGCTCGCCTGGCGGATGCGCCCTTCATCAAGGTGGAAGCCACCAAGTTCACCGAGGTCGGTTATGTTGGCAAGGACGTGGATTCCATCATCCGCGACCTGGCCGATATTGCCATCAAGCAGACCCGCGAGGCGGAAAAGCGCAAGGTCCGCGCACGAGCCGAGGATGCGGCTGAAGAGCGGATTCTGGACATTCTGATACCGCAACCACGCAGTGAATTTGGCGTCACCCCCTCAGCCGATCAGCCTGAGAGCGCTGCCCGGCAGGTGTTTCGAAAGAAGCTGCGGGAAGGCCAGTTGGCAGACCGCGAGATTGAACTGGATGTTGCAGCTCCAAGCCCCCAACTGGAAGTGATGGGCCCGCCGGGCATGGAGGAGATGACCGAGCAATTGCGTGGCATGTTTGGACAACTGGGGCAATCCAAAAGGCAGACCCGTAAGCTCAAGATCAGCGAGGCGCACAAGCTGCTGGTCGATGAAGAGGCCGCCAAGCTGGTTAATGAAGACGATATCAAGTCTCAGGCCGTGCACATGCTGGAGCAAAACGGCATTGTGTTCATCGACGAGATCGACAAGGTCACCTCGCGCAGCGAGGGCAGCGGAGCCGAAGTGTCCCGTCAGGGCGTGCAGCGCGACTTGCTGCCTTTGGTGGAGGGGACGACCGTGTCGACCAAATACGGAGTGGTCAAGACGGATCACATCCTGTTCGTGGCATCGGGCGCTTTCCATCTGAGCAAGCCCAGTGATCTGATTCCGGAGTTGCAGGGGCGCTTTCCCATTCGCGTGGAGTTGCAGTCACTGTCCGTCAAGGACTTTGAGGCCATTCTGACGCAGACCCATGCATCGCTGGTCAAGCAGTACCAGGCGCTGTTGTCCACGGAAAACGTGACCCTGGACTTTACCCAGGACGGCATCACCCGTCTGGCGCAGATCGCCTTCGATGTGAACGAGCGTACCGAAAACATTGGCGCCCGTCGCCTTGCCACGGTGATGGAGCGGTTGCTGGATGATGTCAGTTTTGATGCCGCATCCATGGCGGGGCAGACGGTGCGCATTGATGCGTCCTATGTGGATGCCCGCCTGGGCGAGCTCAGCCAGAACGAAGACCTGTCGCGTTACATCCTGTGACATCTTGCGGGGCAGGCCTCAGGCTCTGTCTCCGTCCGACGACGGTCGAACCAAGACTCTAAAGCGTTACTTTCATTGCCTGCGCTAAGTCCTTCATTTAGAAGGGTTTTTGCTGTCTTTCTGGCTTTGAAATCGCTTCTAAGTCCTTGATTTCATTGGAAAAAATTCTCGCAAGCCCTCTTGCAAGATTGACTTTTGCTGCTACAGTGCAAAAAAGTGCAATTAAGTGGTGAAAAGTGTCCTTAAAAGGGGCTTTTCGCGTGGTCGTGCAAAAAAGGTGGTTTTGCGGTGTTTCAAGGGGCTTCGTCTCTCAGTCTGGATGCTAAAGGTCGGTTGTCTGTGCCGACCCGGCATCGTGACGTCCTGAGCGCGACGGCTGCGGGCCTGCTCACCATCACCAAGCACCCGGACGGATGCCTGTGGGTATTTCCCCGTCCCGAATGGGAAAAATTTCGTGCCGGCATTGCCGCTATGCCCCAGTCGGCCCAGTGGGTCAAGCGCTTCTTTCTGGGCAATGCCATGGATGTGGAAATGGATGGCACCGGACGCGTGTTGGTTTCGCCCGAACTGCGTGAGGCGGCTGGCCTGGGCAAGGATGTCTGGTTGATGGGCATGGGTAGCTATTTTGAACTGTGGGACAAGGCTACCTATGACGCGAAGGAGGCTGCATTCAAGCAAGGCGAGTTGCCGGACGCGTTCAAGGACTTTTCCTTTTAAGGCCTGGCGGTGGAAACTTCATGGACCCACGCCACCGTATTGTTGAACGAGGCAGTGGATGCGTTGTTTGGCAATGACTCGGACCCGGCCTCTGCACAAGCCGACGGCACCTATGTGGATGCCACCTTCGGTCGCGGCGGTCACTCCCGCCTGATTCTGTCCCGCCTGTCCCCCTTGGGGCGACTGATCGCCTTTGACCGCGATCCGGATGCGGTGGCGCAAGCCAATGCCATCTCGGACGAACGATTTTCCATTCGGCATGAAGCCTTCTCGCATCTGGCGGATCTGGCGGGCGGCAGCATCGCCGGGGTTTTGATGGATCTGGGTGTGAGTTCGCCCCAGATCGATAACCCGCAGCGGGGATTTAGCTTCCGTTTCGACGGACCGCTGGACATGCGCATGGACACCACGCGTGGAGAGAGTGTGGCTCAGTGGCTGGAAACAGCCGAAACCAATCAAATCGCGGAGGTGATACGTGAATATGGTGAAGAACGGTTTGCTGGCCCCATTGCAAAGGCGATTGTTGCTCGCCGACAGGAACGGGGCCCAATTTCAACCACCACCGAGCTGGCCCAACTCGTGGCTGACACGGTCAAAACCCGCGAGCCGGGCCAGAACCCTGCAACGCGCACATTTCAGGCTTTTCGGATTTTCATCAACGCCGAGCTTGAGGAGCTGCAACAAGCGCTAGAGGCATGCTTGCATGTGCTGCAGCCGGGCGGACGCATGGCGGTCATCAGCTTCCACTCGCTGGAAGACCGCATCGTCAAGCAGTTCATCGCCAAGCACTCCAAGGATGAATACGACCGGCGGGCACCCTTTGCCGCGCCCAAGGTCATGAAGCTGAAGGCCCTGGATCGCATCAAGCCCACAGCAGCGGAGGTGAGTGGCAATGCGCGCTCGCGCAGTGCCATCATGCGCGTGGCGCAAAGGATGCCGGCATGATGCGCCTGAATCTGGTGCTGTTGCTGGCGGTGCTGGCCAGTGCCCTGTATCTGGTGGGTGTGCAATATGACTCGCGTCGTCTGTTCACCGAGCTGGACAAGTCCCGCACCGAGGCGCACCGTCTGGAGTTGGAGTACGAGCGTCTGCAGGTCGAAAAGCGTGCGCAGACCACGCCGGCACGGGTTGAACGCCTGGCGCGTGAAAAACTGGCCATGCGCCAGGCCAAGCCCGGCATCACGACGTATGTGACGTACTCGGAGCCTGCTGCGGATAGCGAGGCGAAGCCGGTAGCCAGCCGTGTCGCGGCAGGACGCGAGACAGCGCCATGAGTCGCAGCGTCCAATACACTTCCAGCCCCTTGCTCGCCAGCCGCACGCCGGTTTGGCGCAGCAAGTTTGTCGTTGGCGCAATTGCCCTGGCATTTTGCGGCCTGGCAGCGCGCGCTGCCTATATCCAGGTCGTGGCCAACGACTTCTTCCAGCGCCAGGGTGAGGTGCGATTTGCCAGAACACTGGATCTTCCCGCCAACCGTGGCCGCATTCTGGACCGCAATGGTCTGATACTGGCTTCCAGCGTGCCGTCCCCCAGCATTTGGGCGATTCCGGAAGACGTGGAAATCGACAAGGTCAAATTGAACCAGTTAGCCAAGTTGCTGGAAATGCCGGTGGCCGAACTCGCCAAGAAGCTGGAGAACGAAGACAAGACCTTCGTCTGGGTCAAGCGCCAGGTTGATGAGGATGTTGCACGGCAGATCGCCGCAATGAACATCAAAGGCCTGTACCAGCGCAAGGAATACAAGCGCCAGTATCCGGAGGGGGAGTCTGCCGTGCATGTGGTGGGCTTCACCAATGTGGAAGACAAGGGCCAGGAGGGCGTTGAACTCACGTTCAACAAGGAGCTGGCCGGACGCAACGGATCTCGGCGCGTCATCAAGGATCGATTGGGTCGTGTGGTGGAAGACGTGGGTAACCAGATTCCGCCGGTGGACGGCAAGGACCTGCAACTCAGCATTGACAGCAAGGTGCAGTTTTTCGCCTACCAGAAGCTGCGCGAAGCCGTACTGGAGCACAAGGCCAAGGCCGGCAGCGTGGTGGTGCTGGACACCATCACGGGTGAAGTGCTGGCACTGGCCAACTACCCCAGTTACAGCCCTGACAAACGGCGCAACCTCACCGGCGAGCAACTGCGCAACCGTGCGCTGACCGACACCTTCGAGCCGGGCTCGGTGATGAAGCCATTCACGATCGGCTTGGGACTGGAGACTGGACGCGTTACACCCCAAAGCATTATCGACACCTCGCCAGGGCGCATCACCATCACTGGCTCCACCATCTCCGACTCCCACCCCAACGGCGTGTTGACGGTGGAAGGCGTGATCCAGAAGTCCAGCAACGTCGGTACCACCAAGATTGCGATGCAGATGCAGCCCCATGAAATGTGGGAGTTGTTCACCCAGGCCGGCTTTGGCCAGAAGCCGCAGATTGCCTTCCCCGGCGCGGTTTCCGGGCGTCTGCGCCCCTACAAGACCTGGCGCCCCATCGAACAGGCGACCATGTCGTATGGCTACGGCCTGTCGGCCTCGTTGTTCCAGATGGCGCGGTCCTACACCGTGTTTTCGCATGACGGCCAGATCATTCCCGTCACCCTGACCAAGAGCAGCGAGCCCGTCGTCGGAGTGCAGGTGCTGTCGGCCCGCACGGCGGGGCAGGTGCGCAAGATGCTTCAGATGGCTGCCGGCCCCGGTGGCACCGGGCAAAAGGCGCAGACGATTGGCTACTCGGTGGGTGGCAAGTCGGGTACGGCCTACAAACTGATCGGCAAGAGCTACGGCAGCGACAAGAATCGCAAATACCGCGGTTGGTTCGTGGGCATGGCGCCCATTGACAACCCCCGCATTGTGGTGGCCGTCATGATCGACGAGCCGAGCGCCGGAAAATATTACGGTGGTGAGGTCGCCGCTCCGGTGTTCAGCGAGACCGTCCAGCAGACCTTGCGCATACTGGGCGTCCAGCCGGATCTGGCTGTGCGTCCACAGATCGTTGCCCAGGCGGCGGAGGAGAGCTTCTGATGCAGCAGCTCCAGACCCCTATGCAAGCGGCCCAGTGGCTGCGTGAGCGCGTGACCGGAACACTGCAATCCGACAGTCGCAAGGCGCAGCCCGGTGATGGCTTCATTGCCTGGCCGGGCGCCGCAGTGGATGCGCGCCAGTTCGTGCCCAAAGCGTTACAGCAAGGCGTTACCGCCTGCCTGGTCGAGGAGGACGGGCTCGCGGCGTTTGGGCTGGCTGGTGAACGGGTGGCCAGCTACCGTGGGCTCAAGGCAGACACCGGCGCCATTGCTGCGGAATTTTTCGGTACGCCGTCTGCGGCGCTGCAGGTGGTCGCCATCACCGGAACCAACGGCAAGACGTCTTCCGCCTGGTGGCTGGCGCAGGCGCTGTCGGCATTGCCGGGCACTTTGGCCCTGCCGTGTGGAATGGTCGGCACCCTGGGTGTGGGCCGACCGGGTGCATCCGTGACATCCACGGGTTTGACGACTCCCGACCCGGTTCGGCTGCAGCACACCTTGCGTGGTTTCGTGGCCGATGGGCTGAAGGCCTGCGCCATGGAGGCGTCGTCCATTGGGATCGAAGAACACCGGCTGGATGGAACCCGGATTCAGGTTGCGGTTTTCACCAATTTCACCCAGGACCACCTCGATTACCACGGCAGCATGGACGCCTACTGGCAGTCCAAACTGCGCCTGTTTGCGTGGCCGGGGCTGACCAGTGCAGTTGTCAATGTGGACGATGCATACGGACTGGAGCTAGCGCAGAAGCTGTCCGGCACGGCCCTGCGTGTCTGGACGGTTTCCTGCAAGCAGCCGTCCGCCCGTTTGCTGGCGCGCTCGGTCGCCTATACCGACCAGGGCCTGCGCTTTGAAGTGGTAGAGGGTCAGGAGTCCCATTGGCTGCAGACCCGCACGATCGGTGATTACAACGTGTCCAACCTGCTGGGCGTACTGGGCGCCATGCGCGCGCTGGACGTTCCGCTGCTGTCTGCGGTGCAGGCGTGCAGTGACTTGCACCCGGTGCCGGGCCGCATGGAATGTCTGGGCGGATCGGGCGAGCCGCTGGTGGTGGTGGACTATGCCCATACACCGGACGCGCTTGGCCAGGCGCTGACGGCACTGCGACCGTTGGCCGCGCAGCGCGGCGGACGCTTGTGGTGCGTGTTTGGCTGTGGTGGTGACCGCGATGCTTCCAAGCGCCCCCTGATGGGTGCGATTGCCTCACAAAAGGCCGATCAGGTGGTGGTGACCAGCGACAACCCGCGTGGCGAGAAACCCGAGGCCATCGTGGCGCACATTCTGCTGGGTCTGACGCCAAGCAAGGCGGTGGACGTCCAGACGGATCGCGCGCAGGCCATTGCCGAAACGGTTGCGCGAGCGGCTCCTGGCGATGTGGTGCTGCTGGCCGGAAAAGGACACGAGGCCACCCAGGACATCGCCGGTGTACAGCAGCCCTTTTCGGACCAGGCCCATGTGGTG
This sequence comes from bacterium, assembly GCA_030824095.1. Classification (GTDB taxonomy): domain Bacteria; phylum Pseudomonadota; class Gammaproteobacteria; order Burkholderiales; family Burkholderiaceae_C; genus Allorhodoferax. Next base: position 2,239 of record JAVBYK010000350.1, on the reverse strand, counting down.
GCCGCCTTGCAGCGGCGCATTGGTCAGACTACGGAGGTGCGCGCATGACCACCAACATGATGATGACGGCGGCACAGGCCGCCCAATGGCTGCCGGGATCTGAGCTGCAGGGTGATGGGCACGCAGCCATTGTTCGCGTTCATACGGATACCCGCACCATCGAGGCGGGGGACCTGTTTGTGGCGCTCAAAGGCGAGCGCTACAACGCCAACGACTTCCTGCTGGAAGCCGAGCAGCGTGGCGCCGTCGCGGCCATCTGTCACCCGGATGCAAACCGCAGTGGACTGACCCGCATGGCCTGCATCGTTGTGGCGGACACCCGGTTGGCTCTGGGAACCCTGGCGCATGCCTGGCGCATGCAGTTCAGTGTCCCCATGATTGCGGTGACCGGGAGCAACGGCAAAACCACCGTGACCCAGATGCTGGCATCGATCCTGGCAACCTACCAACCGAATGGTGCCGCCCTGGCGACCCGCGGCAATCTGAACAACGACATTGGTGTGCCGATGACCCTGCTGCGCATGCGTGCCCAGCACCGCATTGCCGTGATCGAAATGGGCATGAACCACCCCGGCGAGATTGCCTATCTGGCGGCCATGGTGCGGCCCACGGTCGCCCTGGTGAACAATGCCCAGCGTGAGCACCAGGAGTTCATGCACACGGTGCGTGCCGTGGCGCTGGAGAACGGCTCGGTTATCACCCCGGTCGGCCCGCAAGGGGTGGTGGTGTTTCCCCGCGACGATGAGTACACCGGTATCTGGCAGACGCTGGCCGGCGCGCGGCGCACCGTGACCTTTGCCATGGACGGCACGACTGGCCCGGATGCTCTGGGTTGCCTGGGGGCGCAATGGTCATCCGGTGCCTGGCAGGTGAATGCCCGGGGGATGGGGCAGGAGCTGCACTACTGCCTGGCCATTGCGGGGCGCCACAATGTGAAGAACTCCCTGGCGGCAGCGGCAGCGGCCCTGTCGGCCGGTGTGCCGGTGTCCGCCGTGGTCGACGGACTGCAGGCGTTTGAGCCCGTCAAGGGGCGCTCCAAGGCCCTGCTGCTGGCGGTCAAGGGGCGCGAGGTCACTTTGGTTGACGACACCTACAACGCCAACCCCGATTCCGTGCGCGCAGCCATTGATGTGCTGGCCGACCTGCCAGGTCCGCGCCTCTTGGTCCTGGGTGACATGGGCGAGGTGGGCCAGCAAGGCCCGATGTTCCATGCGGAAGCTGGTCGCTACGCCAAGGCCAAGGGCATCGAACAAATGCTGACGCTGGGCGAGCTGGCGCAGGTTGCGACCAACGCTTTTGAGGGTGCCCAGCACTTTGCCTCGGCAGACAACCTGATCGATACCGTGCTGGATGCTTTGCCCCATGTGCGCAGCGTGCTGGTCAAGGGTTCCCGGTTCATGCGCATGGAGCGCGTGGTCGATGCCATGGTGGGCATGGTGGCCAGCACTCCGTCCCATCAGGAGCGCCGCCATGGTGGTTGAGTTTCAAGTGGGAGAGCATCCATGTTGCTGAGTTTGGCCCAATGGCTGCAAACCCTGTCGCCCGAGTTCGGCTTCTTCCGGGTGTTCCAGTACCTGACGTTCCGTGCGGTGATGGCCGCGGTGACCGCCCTGCTGATCGGCCTGGCAGCCGGCCCGTATGTCATTGGGCGCCTGCGGGAGCTCAAGATTGGCCAGCCGGTACGCGGCTACGGCATGGAAACCCATTTGCACAAAAGTGGAACGCCGACCATGGGCGGTGTGCTCATCCTGCTGTCAATTGCGATCTCGACGCTCCTGTGGGTAGACCTGAGCAACCGCTTCGTCTGGATCGTGCTGCTGGTCACGCTGGCCTTCGGTGCGATTGGTTGGGTGGATGACTGGCGCAAGGTGGTCAACAAGGACCCGGAAGGCATGCGGTCGCGGGAAAAATATTTCTGGCAATCGGTGATTGGGCTGCTGGCAGCCTTGTACCTGGTCTTCAGTATTTCTGAAAACTCCAATCTGCGGGTGCTGGAGCTGTTCTTCAACTGGGTACGTTCCGGCTTTGACGTGAACCTGCCGCCCAAGGCCGGGCTGCTGCTGCCCTTCATCAAGGAAGTGAGCTACCCCCTGGGGGTTTTTGGCTTTGTGCTGTTGACCTATCTGGTGATCGTGGGCTCCAGCAACGCGGTGAACCTGACCGATGGCCTGGACGGCCTGGCCATCATGCCGGTGGTGCTGGTGGGCTCGGCGCTGGGCGTGTTTGCCTATGTGACCGG
>JAVBYK010000352.1 GCA_030824095.1 bacterium | reverse complement strand
GTCTTTGCATCATTTCGGGCGGTAGCCCTCGTGAAACGGACGCAAGTAGCTATTGAATTCGTAGCATGCTGCGGATCATCGGCCACACCCAGGTTCACGTGCAGGATGACGTGGCGCACCGTGGGCAGCGCACTCTGCAGCTCCTGCACCACGCCCATGCGGTCGAAGTCGCGCCCGCCGTAGCGCACGCCGTCGCAGGCAATCAGCACCTTGGGCTCGATCTGCTGGAACCGGTCCAGCACGGCATTGCTGCCCATGTCGGGCGCGCAGATGCTCCACACCGCGCCGATGCTGACCGTGGCCAGAAAGGCCACCATGGCTTCGGGCGTGTTGGGCAGGTAGGCGGCCACGCGGTCGCCGGGCATCACGCCCTGCTCCTGCAGGTGCAGGGCGAGGGACGCGACCTGGCGGCGCAGTTCGGGCCAGCCCAACTCGCGGTGTTCGCCCTTTTCGTTGCGGCTGATGACGGCGGGAAAGCCGGCCGCGTGGGCCGGCGCCACGTGGCGAAGCACCTGCTGGGCGTAATTAACCTGCGCGCCGGGGAACCAGACGGCACCGGGCATCACGTTCTTCGTCAGCGCCGCGGTGTGCGGCGTGGGTGACTGCAGGTCAAAGTAATCCCAGACGCTTTGCCAGTAGGCATCCAGGTCGGTGATGGACCACTGCCAGAGTTCGCGGTAGGTCTCAAACGACAGACCGCGGTGCGCCTTCAGCCAATCCTGGTACAGGCGGATCTGGGGGACGTAAGACGCGGGTCTGTGTGCGGGTGTTGTCTCGGACATGCTGTTCGTCACTTTCTGAGGACTGTTCTGTTGCCACCATGGTGGGTGCGTCGGCGAGTGTTGCATGGTATGGCGGCGTTGTGCACGTACGCGGGTGACACCCCGGCCACTCTTTGCCCTGCCTGTTGAATACCGATGCTGGGGTGGTGGTCCCGGTTGCTCGGTACGAACACAGCAGGTATAAGGGCAGACTGGTGAACAGAAGGAAAGACCATGATGAACTTCGGATACAACGGACTACTGGGCCTGCTGGTGCTTGCAGGCGACATTTGGGCCATCCTCAACATTGCCCAGAGCTCTGCCAGCAACGAAAAGAAGCTCCTTTGGATACTTGTCGTAGTGCTGTTGCCGCTGCTGGGATTGATCCTGTGGTTTTTTCTGGGGCCGCGCAGCGGTCGTTCTGGCTGACAGGCAAACGGCGAGCGGCTCGCCGCGCATCTCGCACGGAGGACACCATGGGACTCTTGACCTTCAGTATCAACGTCACGCTGGACGGCTGCATCGACCACCGGGAAGGAATCGCCGACGACGAGACACACGCTTTCTTCACCCGCCTCATGGACGAGGGCGGGGCAATGCTGTGGGGCCGCGCCACCTACGAGATGATGGAAAGCTACTGGCCTGCAGTCGCGCGCGGGGACGTGGAGGCGCTTCCGGCGATGCGCGACTGGGCGGTCAAGCTGGAGGCCAAGCCGAAGTACGTGGTGTCGTCGACGCGAAAAGACTTCCCGTGGACCAATAGCCACCACATCGCCGGCGACCTGCGTACCGGCGTGCAGAAGCTGAAGGACGCGACCCCGGCCGGCGTGCTCCTCGGTAGCGGCAAGCTCGCGACCGAGCTGGATCGGCTGGATCTCATCGACGAGTACCAGTTCCTCGTCCACCCCAGAATCGCTGGCCACGGCCCGACCCTGTACCAGAGCGGGCTGCCCAGCACGCGACGGCTTGAGTTGGTCTCAGCAAAGCCGCTGCGCAGTGGCGTGGTCGCCGTGCACTACCGGCGCGCGCGCTGAATCATGCTGATAGCGCCGAACGGACAGACGTCTGAGCACTTGCCGCAACCGGTGCAATTGGCATCGTTGTCAAGCCGTGCCGTCTTGATCCAATTTACGGCCTCCAAGCTCAGGATGTGTGGACCGCATGCGCCGACACATCGACCGCAGCCAGTGCACTTTGCTGCAGCTATATGGGGAAGTGGACGACGGAGATTCATTTGCACATGAATTGATCGGTGCGAGAGCGTGTAATTTCTTGACCCTGCCTGCGGCGACCAAGTTTGCCGAGCTCAAGGAGCAAGCCCTGGAATGCCTGCCCTGACCAAGATGTCGTGCACCAGCTCCAGTCGTACTAGCGGGTTCTCCAATGCCATCAGCCTTTGTTTGAGTTCCAGTGGCAGTTGCAAAAGCTCACACCAACGGTTGGCTACCCAACCACATTCGTCCAGCCGATAGGGCTTGCCAAAAGGAAGCTGTTCTTGCTGCATTCCTTTGGCCTGCAGGCTTTGGATGATCTGTCCGAGTGCGTCGGCAGTCACCTGAAGGTCTGGCGGTATATCCACTGCGGCGTCTGGCGGGAGCAGATCTACATCACCCACCCAAAGGCCATATTTGAGCTTTTCGCGCTTGGTGATGCGGATACGTTGGGTGCCCAGGCAATGAACCATGATTAGTCCCGCCTGGGGCCGTGTGAGCGTCGTGATGATGGCCAGCGTCCCCACGTCGTTGAACGCCTCATGCGCGAAGGCGTCTCCGCTTGGGGCCGAAGCAGCATCCGCAGTTGCTATCAATTGCCTGACTTCCGAGCCTTCGGTCAGTGCCACCACGCCAAACGGTGCGCCGCTTTTGTGGCACTTTCCAATCATGTCCAGATAGCGCACTTCAAATATTTGCAAAGGCAGCACGCCGTTGGGGTAGAGCACCGTTCCCAGCGGAAACAGCGGTAACGATTGAAGTTGGAGCGACTCGGGCATAGGGTCCATGGTAGCCAAGTCAGCACATCATTGCACCGCAGTTCCAACACTGTTGAAACCCGCCTTCCACCAGTTCACCGCAGGAACAGACCCAACGCCGCTGTGGAGCATGGCGAAGCATCCGCAACAACTCAAGCGCCTGAGCTTCGTCATCGCCATCATCAATCCATACTTCAGGCAGACATTGATCGGGAGGCAATTCGCCAGATGCACTTCTGAGAAACTCCCGCTGGACGGTGGCATCAATGCCCTCTGCTCTCAGCCAATCCACCCACAGAGTTGCCATGACCAGATTCGGGGCTTGTACGAGACATGGCATGTTGAATATTGTGTATGGTCCCATGCCATTCTGCATGGGCATTTCGCCCAACCTCGGCAATCCCAATTCATGCGCTCAATGTCGGCGACCCACATGGACACACGGCTTTGAATGGCATCTTTGGAAAAGGCCATACCCTCATGGCAATGTCAAATCAGACGATCGGGCAATGGGCGGTCATGTAAGAAATAGCCATTCTTGAAGTCACTGCCCATCGGCGTGATTCGGTGCATGAATCCATTGCTTTGAGCGTCGGAGATGTCTATGAGTTTTTTGAGCAATGAGAGCGTCTGACGTTGGACAGGATTAAGTTTTTTCTTAATCTCAATCAACTCCTTAATGGAATGCTCCTCCAAGAAATTGAAGTGGTTACCCAGCAATCCACAGATGCCATCCGACAATTGAATCTCTATGCAATCTTGCGAGTCCACGAAGGAATATTCTACGAACCTTCCCTTGTATTCAACCTGAGTATTTCCCAGTGCCTCCTGGACTTCGGTTTCGTTGTCAAAGGTATGAGAACTTGTTGGGTAGATGTACAAGGGTCGTAGAAATTGACTGTCGAAGCTATCAATAAGCACATCATCCTCGTTGTCCATAATGAAGGGCAACTCTGGAAGGTTTGCCGCTTTGCGAACCATGTATATAACCAGTTCGCTGATGTCAGACTGCGGCTTCTTGGAAACTGATTCAAGAAGATCAGAAAATTCAGTCATGAACGCAGCGCTTGCATTTCGCTGGACATTTGGAAATCGATATCTTTTAAGAATTGGCACCAACCGATCTAAGTCTGTATTAGCGAGGTTGAATAGCTCGCTCTTGATATGCATGACATACGGCATGTACTCGCGCAGCTCAGGCTCGTCCCAGAGCGAATCCACAATGTCCACCAGTGACCAATAGAGGATATTGAAGTTGCTGTAGTGGATGAAAACCTCTTTGGCAATCAGCCACTCCAAAAGCGTCTTTATTTTCTTGGAATTCAGCACGCCGAGATAGCTACCCGTGGCAAGCTGATTGAACTTGATTTCCTTAGCGGATTTCTGAATGTGCAGCGACTTGACCAGATCATCAAGTCCGGTTAACGGCTCGGACTTTTTGTGGACGATCCCACCCAAGACAAAGTTTTTGGGTTGCTCGTTGAACCCAACATCCCTGATCCAGAACTTGCGGATGTTATTGGTTTCGTCGTAAAAGAAAGCATATTCTTCGTCCAGCCCGTAAAGGGGTTGTCCTGCAAAGATGTTTAAGAGCATGTGTGGTGCTCTGAGTTCCTCCACATTCAGAATGATGGGATTTGGCTGCTCTTCACTCACTACAAACCTTTAGCAATCTTGTGGAAATCATCTACAGGTTGCACCCAGTAGGCATGAATCCAGATTTTCGCAGTGTCACTTAAAAGAGCCAAACGAGGAATTTTCAGTTTGAATACTTCGTTGACCACGAGCGGATCGTTGCCTTGGGTGATGGACTGGACACAGTATGTGACGACGAACATCTCCTTGCTTCGGTGGTTGCCCTGAACCCCACTAGCATGAGCTGGCAGACCACGGCTCGTAGCTCCTTGAGCACGGTGAAAAGGCAGTCCATTGCTTCAAGAGTCTCATCGCAGGTGTTAGCAAGCCCAAGGACTTCAAGCAGCTTTTCAAGCAGCTTTTCAAGCAGGCTGATCAGCAATTGCCGAATTAACGGTGTGAGCAGTTTCCGGCATACGCACCGTAGACCAGCCGCGTCTTCTACCCTACTCCGCCGCCGCCTTGGCCATCTTCTCGCTCTTCCAGTACACATCGTCGCCCACCGTGCCATCGGTGCGGAACCGGTTCAGCACGCGCGACAGCACGAACATCAGGTCCGACAGGCGATTGAGATAGTGGCGCGGCGTGTCCTTCAGCGCCTCCTCGTTGCCCAGGGCCACCACGGAACGTTCGGCCCGGCGTGCCACCGTGCGGCACACATGGGCCTGCGATGCGGCACGGGTGCCGGCCGGCAGAATGAACTCCTGCAGGCGCGGCAGGTCGGCGTTGTAGTCGGCCAGCGCCTGGTCCAGCGTCAGCACCGCTTCGGGTTTGAGCAACTCGAAACCGGGGATGGACAACTCGCCACCCAGGTTGAACAGCTGGTGCTGGATTTCCACCAGCAACGAACGCACCGAGCCGGGCATGTCTTCGCACAGCAGCAGGCCGATGTGGGAGTTGAGTTCGTCCACGTCGCCCATGGCGTGCACGCGCAGGCTGTTCTTGGAGACCCGGGTGTTGTCCCCCAGGCCGGTGGTGCCACTGTCCCCGGTGCGGGTGGCGATTTGCGAGAGGCGTAGGCCCATAGTCAGCTCCATGAAAGCACAAAAAAGGTGCCCCTATCGTAAACTGGTCAAATGAATGCCCCTACTGCCCCCCTGCATTTGCTGCCCACCGTGAACCAACGGCCCGTGCCTCCGGCACTGATTGCGGCGCTGCAGGCCCGCCTGGGCACGCGCTGCTCCACGGCGCAGGTGGTGCGCGAGCAGCACGGGCGCGACGAGTCCTCGTTCGACGTGCCGCCGCCCGGCGCGGTGGTCTTTGCGCAGAGCACCGACGAGGTGGCGTTCGTCGTCCAGCTCGCTGCAGAACACCGCGTGCCCATCATCCCGTTTGGTGTCGGCACCTCGCTGGAGGGCCATCTGCTGGCCGTCGAAGGCGGCATCAGCCTGGATGTGAGCCAAATGAACCAGGTGCTGGCTATCAACGCCGAAGACCTGACCGTCACCGTGCAACCGGGCGTGACGCGCACCCAGCTCAACACCGCGGTCAAGTCCACCGGCCTGTTCTTCCCCATCGACCCGGGAGCCGATGCCACCATCGGCGGCATGACCGCCACCCGCGCCAGCGGCACCAACGCCGTGCGCTACGGCACCATGCGCGAGAACGTGCTGGCACTGGAAGTGGTCACCGCCAGCGGCGAGGTCATCCGCACCGGCACGCATGCCAAGAAATCATCCGCTGGCTACGATCTGACCCGCCTGATGGTGGGCAGCGAGGGCACGCTGGGCGTGATCACCGAGGTCACCGTCAAGCTGTATCCGCTGCCGGAAGCCGTGATGGCGGCCACCTGCTCCTTTGCGTCGCTGGCCGATGCGGTCAACACCACGATCCAGATCATCCAGCTCGGCGTTCCGATTGCGCGCTGCGAGCTGCTGGACTCGACCACCGTGAAGGTGGTCAACCAGCATTCCAAACTGAGCCTGCCCGAGAGCGCCATGCTGCTGATGGAATTCCACGGATCCCCGGCCGGCGTCAACGAGCAGGTGGAACTGGTGCAGGCGATTGCCGCGGAAAACAACGGCAATGCGTTCGAGTGGGCAGCTACGCCCGAGGAGCGCACCCGGCTGTGGACCGCGCGGCACAACGCCTACTTTGCCGGTGTGCAGTCGCGCCCCGGCTGCAAGGCCATCACCACCGACACCTGCGTGCCGATCTCGCGCCTGGCGGATGCGCTCTTGGACTCGGTGACCGAGGCACAGCAGGCAGGCATCCCCTACTTCCTGGTCGGCCACGTGGGCGACGGCAACTTCCATATGGGCTATCTGATCGACCCCAACGTGCCGGCCGAGCGCGAAACCGCCGAGCGTCTGAACCACCAGCTGGTGCAGCGTGCGCTGGCCTTGGGCGGCACCTGCACCGGTGAGCACGGCGTGGGTCTGCACAAGATGGAGTTCCTGGTGGCCGAAACCGGCAGCGGCGCCGTGGACATGATGCGCGCCATCAAGCGCGCGCTGGACCCGCAGAACATCCTGAACCCGGGGAAGATTTTTTCGCTATAAATTCGATAGCTGAATAACTATATTCCACGAGGGCTAGAGGCCAATTTGGCGCATAACGCTGGCGCCAGAGCGGCCTTACAGCGAGGCGATCTCCGCAATGGCGTTGGCCATGTACTCGATCTTGTGCTGCATATCGGCTTCGGTGTCGGCAAAGCGCTCGGCGATGGCGGCGAACTCGTCCTGGATCTCGATGAAGGCATCCACCATGTCGGGGTCGAAGTGGGCCCCGCGCTCGCTGAAGATGATCTGCACCGCCTTGTCGTGCGGCACGCCGTCCTTGTAGACCTTGCTGCTGATCAGCGCGTCATAAACGTCGGCAATGGCCATGATGCGCGCCGCCACCGGAATGTCCTCACCGGCCAGTTGGCGCGGGTAGCCGCTGCCGTCCCACTTCTCCTGGTGGCACAGCACCAGATCCTTGGTCACAGCCAGGCGGGGCGAGGGTCGGCCCAGGGTCTTCTCGGCACGCTCGATGGCGGCGTGGCCGATGGTGGGGTGGGTGCGCATGATGGTCAGCTCGTCGGGCGTGAGGCGCCCGGGCTTGAGCAGGATGCGGTCGGGAATGCCGATGGAGCCCATGTCGTACAGCGGCACGCTCAAGAAAAGCGTGTCGATATAGGCCGGCGTCAGCAGCTCGGCAAATTTGGGGTGTTTGGTCAGCGCCTCGGCCAGCGTCTGCACATAATTCTGCACCCGCAGGATGTGGCTTTCGGAATCCGCTTCGCGCTGTTCGGCCAGCGTGGTCAAGGCCAATAACAGCACCTGCCGGGCATGCGGAATTTCGTTCGCGTCGGTCACAGCGGCTTGGACTGCGGAGTTATCGGAAGGCATGCTCAGTCTCCTTGTGGCGCCGCAAAGGGCGCCTGGTACAACCATACCATTTTGCCACCGGGTGCGGTGAACTGTGCTGTTGGCCGCAGTGCGCTGGCCTCAAATTCCAGACTGACCAGCCAAGCACCGGGGCGCAGTTCAACACGCGCCTTGGCCACGGCGGGGGGCATGCTTTCCGGGCGCTGGAACAGGTAGACCAGGTCGTAGCCCGACCAGTCCGCCGCCCAGATGTCGCCATGGCGCACCTGGGCCCAGGGGCAGCGCAACGCGCACGCCCAGCGCAGCGGCCAGCTGCCTTCCAGCCCGTGCAACTGGGCTTGTGGATAGGCGCGGCGCAGCGCCGTCAGGCCCTGCCCCAAACCGCAGCCAGCATCCAGCACCCGTGCATGGGGTCCCAGCATGGCAAAGCGTGGCAACTCGTCCAGCGCACGCGGTGGCGTGGGAAACAACGGCGCATCGCGCCAGGCATTCAGCGGGTAGACCGCCAACAACAACAACAGTGGCACCAGCCAGGCCCAGGCCGGCAGCGCAGCCAACCCGAGGCTGGGCAAGCTCAGGGCCAGCGACAACGGGAAACCCGCGGCAATGAACACGCGACGCCACCAGCTGTCACCCCACAGGCTCAAGGCCACGCCCAGCGCGGTGGCCGCGCCCAGCGCCGTGCCGGGCGCGATGTCCTGCGCCAGCAGCAGGCGAAACACGCCCCAGGCAGCCAGCCAGCTGACGACCGCCGGCAGCGGCCAGATCGACAGCCGCGCCAACAGCCCCGGCAGAATGGTTATGCGCAAAAAGTGCCTCCAGCCCTCGTCGATATTGGATTGATAGCTATCTTATTTATAGCATTCAGCCCAGCCTGGCCCGTCGGTCTAGCGGCTTGCGCCGGGCGACAGGCGTTCGATCAGGCCATTGAGTTCGTCCAGCGATCCGAACTGGATGACGACCTCGCCCATTTCCTCCATGCGCCCGGCACGCTTGACGCGCTTCTTGACGACGATCTCGACCTGGGCCATTAGCAGGTCGGAGAGTTCTTCCTCCACGCGCTTGATGTCGCGGGACTTTTCCTTCTTGGGCTTGGTGGCCACCAGCTCGAATTCGGCACTGAGTTTCTTGACCAGGCTTTCGGCTTCGCGCACCGACATTTTCTTGGCCGCGATCTGGTTGGCCGCCGTGATCTGCGTGCCGCGTTCCAGCGTCAGCAGTGCGCGCGCATGGCCCATGTCCAGGTCGCCGGCCATCAGCATGGTCTGCACCGGCTCGGCCAGGTTCAAGAGGCGCAGCAGGTTGGAGGCCGCGCTGCGCGAGCGCCCGACCGCCTGGGCCGCCGTCTCGTGGGTCAGGCCAAATTCCTTGATCAGGCGCTGCAGGCCATGGGCTTCTTCCAGCGGGTTCAGGTCCTCGCGCTGCATGTTCTCGATCAGCGCCATGACCGCGGCGGACTCGTCCGGCACGTCGCGCACCAGCACTGGAACCGATTCCAGGCCGGCCAGCCTGGCGGCGCGGAAGCGGCGCTCGCCGGCGATGATTTCGTATTTGCCAGCGTTGGCGCCGCTGGCCAGGCGCCGCACCAGGATCGGCTGCATGATGCCCTGGGCCTTGATGCTCTCGGCCAGTTCGTACAGGGCGCCCTCGTCCATGCGGGTGCGCGGCTGGTACTGGCCGGCCACCATGTCGTCCAGCACCAGTGTGCTGGGCACGCCGGAATTGGCCACGGTCTCTTCGGCCGGCGCCCGGTCTTTGACCTTGGGGCCCAGCAGTGCTTCCAGACCCATCCCCAGGCCCTTGGGTTTCTTGGTGACCATTTATGCGTTCTCTTTCTTCTGTTCCGTTAGTTGGTGCAGCAGCGCCAGCCCCTCTGGCCAGTCGCCCAGGCCGGAGTCGGCGTTGATATGGCCCTTGTGGCCGTAGTCGATGAAG
>JAVBYK010000534.1 GCA_030824095.1 bacterium | reverse complement strand
TGGGTGACCAAGGTCGGCGCCGACGGCGTGCAGGTGGTGGGCAGCAAGAGCCGCGGCGAGGCCTTTGCGCTGAAGATCATCGACGCCAACAAGCCCGCCCTGTTTGCCGCCACGGTGGATGTGCTGGAGCAGTTGGGCTGGCTGGATGAGACCCAGCGCGAGGCCCTCAAACCCTGGCGCGCGCAAGCCCTCGTCAACGCCCGCGGCATCCACGTCGGCGAACGCCGAGCCGCCTTCACCCTGCAGACACCCTGAAAGCCCCATGCCCATGAACAACCGAATCAGCCTGATCGGCGCCCCCACCGACATCGGCGCTGGCAGCCGTGGCGCCAGCATGGGGCCCGAAGCCCTGCGCGTGGCCCGCATTGCCGCCGTGTTGGCCCAGCAGGGCCTGGAAGTGCTGGACCGTGGCAACCTGAGCGGTCCCAACAACCCTTGGCTGCCGCCGGTGGACGGCTACCGGCATCTGGCCGAGGTCACCGCCTGGAACCAGGTGGTACACGATGCGGTGTATGCCGAACTGCAGATTGGGCGCCAGCCCATCCTGCTGGGCGGTGACCACTGTCTGGGCATCGGCTCCATCAGCGCGGTGGCCCGCCACTGCCGAGCTGTGGGCAAGAAACTGCGGGTGCTGTGGCTGGATGCCCATGCCGACTTCAACACCAACCTGCTGACGCCCAGTGGCAACATCCACGGGATGCCCATGGCCTGCCTGTGCGGCCATGGACCCGACGCCCTGATTGGCATGAGCGGCGCGGTGCCGGCGATCTCACCGAAGTGGATACGCCAGATTGGCATCCGCAGCGTGGACGAGGGCGAGAAGCGCTTTGTGCACCAGATGGACCTGGAGGTGTTTGACATGCGCTACATCGACGAGATGGGCATGCGCGCCGCCGTGGAACTGGCGCTGGCGCTGGTGGACGCCAACACCCATCTGCATGTGAGCTTTGACGTGGACTTTCTGGACCCCGACATTGCCCCCGGCGTGGGCACCACGGTGCGCGGTGGCCCCAACTACCGCGAGGCCCAGTTGTGCATGGAGATGATTGCCGACACCGGCCGCCTGGGCTCGCTGGATGTGATGGAACTCAACCCGGCGCTCGATGAGCGCAACCGCACCGCCGAGGTGGCGGTGGACCTGATCGAGTCACTGTTCGGCAAGAGCACGCTGATGCGCAAGTAAGCCTGTCGGCCTATTTGGCGGCGGTTACTTCCGGCAAGAGCACGACCTGCACATAGTTGTCACGCCGCAGGTAACGCTGTGCGGCCTGTTGCACCTGCGCCGGGGTGATGGCATCCACCTGCCGTTCGTAGTCCAGCAGGGTGGCCGGGTCGGTGCCATACAGGGTGGCGGACTGCAGGCGCCCCAGCCAATAGCCGTTTTCGCGCAGTGACTTGCGGTGCGTGGTGTGCCAGTTCTGCTTCACCTTGGCCAGGTCGGCCGGACTAACCCCCTCCTCCTGCAGCTTGCGGATTTCGCCCATGGCCGCTGCAATCACCCGGTCCACATTCTCGGGCGCGCAGGGCAGTGTGAGGCCCAACTGGTAGTGTTCATACGGCGCGCGCATCAACCCGCCACCGATGCCGCCGCCATAAATCAGCGTCAGCTTCTCGCGCAGCTCGTCGATGAGCTTGATGTTCAGCACATCCACCAGGGCCTGCACACGCAACTGCTCGGTTTCGGAAAAATCGGCGGTACCGGTGAAGGTGATGGACACCGTGCTCTTGGCCTCACTGCCGGCCCGCACTGTCTGCTTCACCACGCCGCTCACCGGGCGAATGCCCAGATCCACGAATTGCGCCGGCACCGGCGGCGTGGGCAAGCTGGCCAGGTAGCGGGCGATCAACGGGCGAACGGCGTCCAGCGTGAAGCTGCCCACCAGGATGAAGGTCATGCCCCGGGCACTGGCAAACCGCTCCTGGTAGATGGCGCGCATGCGCTCCAGGTTGAGCTGCTCGAAGTCAGCCGGTGTGGGAATCAGGCGCACGCGCGGATGGGCATTGAACAGCGTGGTCTGGATGGCGTTGGAGAACACCGACTCCGGTCGCGCCAGGGTGTGGCGCGCCGCATCCTGCGAGCGGCTGACAAAGGACTGGTACAGGTCGGCATCCAGCCGGGTGGGGCCGAATCGCATGCTGAGCAACTGCAACATGCTTTCCAGATCGTCCAGCCCCGAGCGGCCATGCACGGTGTCATTCCAGGCCTGCAGGCCGGTGTTGACGGTCAGCACCTTGCCGGCCAGCATCTTCTGCAAATCGGTGGGTGAAAAGTCACCCACCCCCATGGAGGCCACCACCATGCCGGCATAGGCCGCATTCAGACTGTCCGCCTGGCCGTACAGGGACTGTCCGCCAAAACGGTTGGCCGCCAGCAGGATCTCGTCGTTCTTGAAATCGGTCGGTTTGAGAATGACCTTGACCCCGTTGGACAGGTCCAGCTCCGTGAGCCCCAGCGCGGCGTTGTGCCGTTCCCCCACGATGCTGCCGCCCACGGGTGGTTTGGCCATCAGGGTCTGTGCCACGGCCTTCTCGGTCTGGGCGCTGACCGTGCGCTGCTCGGCCTGGGTGACCTGGTCCAGCAACTGGGCCTGGGTGGGCGTGCTGGCATCGGCGTGGTCGCTGCCGGTGTAGACCACAAGCCGGGCGGCCTGCTGCGGAATCACCGAGCGGGCAAAGCGGTTCACATCGTCCAGCGTGATGGTGGGCAGCAGCGTGCGGGTGTACTCCCGCTCGTTGGCAATGCCGGGAATGGTTTCCCGCTCCAGGAAGTGGCGCAGGTACTCGGCCGCGTAGGTGGCGGAGTCGGTCTTGTCACGCTCGGCATACGACTGCTCGATGCTGCGCAGCAGGGTCTTCTTGCTGCGCTCCAGCTCGGCGGCACTGAAGCCGAACTGGCGGGCGCGGGCGTTTTCCTGGACCAGCGCGTCCACCGCCGGCCCCATGCCCTGGCGGCCCAGCACCGCACTGGAGTTGAACGAGCGGTACCCCGGCACCAGCCTGCTGACACCACTGCCGCCACCCACGAACGGGGGTTGGGGCTGCTGCGTCAGCTCCTGCATGCGCAGGCCCAGCATGTTGCCGAACAACTGCTCGACCAGGGTCTGGCGGTAGTCGCCCAGGGTGCGCACCACGGGGTCGGTGTGCACCGGGTAGCGGATCATCGTCAGGTTGCTGGTGGCTTCCTTGTCGGTCACCACCACCGCCTCGGAGTGGTTGCGCACCGGCACTTCGGCATAGACGCGGGGCCGGGCGTTGTCCGGGTTCCTGAGCGGGCCGAAGTGGGCTTCCACCAGGACCTTGGCGTCCTGCGGCTCGATGTCACCCACCACCACCACGGCCATCAGGTTCGGGCGGTACCAGTCCCGGTAGAACCGGCGGATGGCGTCATGGCTGAAGCCCTTGAGGCTGTCTTCCGTGCCGATGGGCAACCGCTTGGCATACAGCGAGCCGTCAAATATCTTGGGGTACAGGACCTTGTTCATGCGATCCTGGGCGCCCTTGCCCAGGCGCCACTCCTCCAGCACGATGGCGCGCTCCAGGTCGATGTCCGGCGCGTTGAAACTCACGCCCTGGGCCCAGTCCTGCAGCACCAGAAAGCCCTTTTCAATGGCCTCGCGCCGGTCGGTCGGCAGCGGCAGGATGTAGACCGTCTCGTTGAAGCCGGTGTAGGCGTTCAGGTCGGCGCCAAACTTCAGGCCGATGGACTGCAGGTACGACACCAGCTCGTGCTTCTTGAAGTGCGTGGAGCCATTGAACGCCATGTGCTCGGTGAAGTGGGCCAGACCCAGCTGGTCTTCATCCTCCAGGATGGAGCCGGCCTTGACGGCCAGCCGCAGCTCCAGGCGCTTCTCCGGGCGGCTGTTCTTCTGGATGTAATAGGTCAGGCCGTTTTCCAGCTGGCCGACCAGGACCTGGGGACCAATCGGCAGCGTTTGCGCCAGATCAGGCGCGGCCCGCGCGCCCAGCAAAGTGCCCAGCAGCAGCGTGGCAATGCCCAGGTGGCGAATGAGCTTGGTGATCATGGAGTTCTCGTCAATTGCAAGGGCACGAGCTTAGCAGTCGGAAATGCACGAGTGCCGTTCACGACGGAAGCTGCATTCTGACTGCGCGTTTATCACGTATATTTGCCGGAAATTTCTCAAACTTGCCATGTCACCACTCCGCTATTGCTCCATCGCTCTTGCTGTTCTTTCTACCTGTGCCCAGGCGGGCGTGCCCGAAGGGCTGGATGCCTACGCCAAATTTCGCTACACCGATGCCCGCAAGGAGCTGACGGAACCGGCACAGCAGGGTGATCTGGAGGCAATGGCTGCCATGGGCGAAATGCTGATGCGCGGCCTGGGCGGTGCCAGAGACGAGCTGACCGCGCGGGACTATATCCAGAAGGCCCAGGCCGGCGGATCCGTGCGTGCCACCTACACCTTGGGTCAGATGTATTTGAGCGGCAACCTGGTCACCCGTGACGATGCCAAGGGTGTGGCGCTGATCAAGCAGGCCGCCGAACTGCGCTACCCGAACGCACAGACTTCGTTGGGAGCCTGGATTTCGAACGGCGCGTATGGCATGGAGAAGAACGAAACCACGGCCTTGTCGTGGTTCAGGGAGGCTGCGGCACAGGACAACGCCAACGCCATGGGCTGGCTGGGCAGTTACTACGAAGAAGGCAAGGGCGGCCTCACCGTGGACAAGCTGGTGGCCCTGGACTGGTACAAAAAGGGCGGCGAGCGAGGAAACCTCTTCGCCATGCAGGCTGCAGGGCGCATGTATGCCCTGGGCTACGGCGTCAGTTCCGATGGTGCGGAGGCTCTGCGCTGGTTCAAACGGGCCGTGGCAGGCGGCTACCCGTCCGCCTACAACTGGATTGGCAGTGTCTATGAGTTTGGCCGGGGTGGCGTCGCCAAGTCCCCGACCCTGGCCTATGCCTGGTATGCAGCCGTGCCTTCCAGTGTCTCTGCCGAGGTGCTGAAACTCGCCACCGATGGCAAGGAGCGCACTCTGAAACTGTTGAGCGCCAGCGAGCTGGAAGATGCCACCAAACAGTCCAAAACCGTTGTCAGCCAGACCATCACCGCGGAACGTGCGGCCACCACCCCGGCCAAAACCGCTGATCGTCGCGGTGTTTATGGCAGTGGCGTGGTTGTGAGCCGCCAGGGCGACGTGGTGACCAACGAACATGTTGTGCAAGGTTGCACCAAGATCCGTATTCAGCCACTGGGGGCGGATGTGCGCCTGGTTGCCAAGGATGCCAAGAACGACCTCGCATTGCTGCGTCTGGATGCGGCCACGCCACCACCGGCCATGAAATTCAGGGCCGGCCGGGGTTTGCGCATGGGGGACGAACTGGTGGTGGTGGGCTACCCGCTGCGCGGCATCCTGTCGTCCGGTGCGATTGTCACCACCGGCATCGTCAATGCCCTGAGCGGCGCCAACGATGACACCACCGCATTTCAGATGTCAGCGACCGTGCAGCCCGGCTCCAGCGGCGGCCCCATCCTGGACGGCAACGGGCTCCTGGTTGGAATCGTCAGGGCGCGCATGCTGCCCAGTGGGCCTATTGCGGCACAAAACGTGAACTTCGGCATCAACCTGCCCACGTTGTCCAACTTTCTGGATGCACATTCGGTGGATTACACCGTCAGCAGCCCGGCAGGCAAGCCCATGGGACTGGCCGACACCACGGCACTGGCTCAAAAGTCCACGGTTCAGGTTGAGTGCTACTGATTTGCCGGGTAGCCGACTCACTTCGGGCCGGCCGCCCCCTTGACCGGCAACAACCCTTTGCCAGAAGCAGCCTCCCGGGTCAGCAATGCCTCCACATCCAGCGTGGCGGCAATCGCCTCCAGCCGCTGCATGACCTGAGCGGCATCCGGGTAGGTCTTTGACAGCACCAAGTACACATCCTGGCGCGACAGCACGTCAAACGCAATGCCCGCAATGGGCTCAGTGGACAGCACTTCAGCGGCTGGACCGGCGTATTCGATCAGGTAGTCCGCCCGGCCATTGGCCAGCATGCGAAACGCCGAGGCGTGTGCCTGCGTGTCGTGGGTGGTGATGCGATTCTGCGGGTCTGCCAGGAAGGCAGCCAGACCACCATAGCTGTAGCCTCGGATGGTGATGACCTGTTGGCCCACCAGCCCCTCCCGGCTCTTGATGGAGGGGGTTCCCGCGCGGCGGTAGGCGCGAATCTCCGCCGTGGTGACCGGCTTTTTGCTGAACAGGCAGCAGCCCTGCAATGCCGGGACCTTGACCAGCATGGAGAACTGGGCGGTACCGTTCTGCAGGTTGCCGAACAGCCGGGACGCAGGGTAGGTGGTGGCCGTCCAGGGAATGCCGGCCCGGGAAAACAGCGCGGCCGCCACCGCCTTCAACGGGTTGTCCGGCTCGCCATTCTCCAGCGTGCGGGTTGTCCAGACCGATTGATCGGGTGATGCGTATTCGATCCGGGTGGCATTCTGTTTTGCCGAATCCGCCGCCCACAGCGGCATGTTCAACCCCATGCCCAACGCCGCGCATGCCATCCACCCAGTGAACACGCGTGCGCGGTCAGGGTGGCTCTTGAACAGAACCATGGAGAACCTTTCACCGTCAAAAATCCCCTGGCGCCAGCGCCTTGGGGCCTGCCACCAGCGCGTAAAATGCACCGTGGCTGCACCATATTACTCCCGCTGGCAGCCCTTATCGGTGGACCGCGCATGCAATTGGGTATTTGGGTGATCTGCCGCTTTCGAACGCCATGGCATTCTTGAGATACTCCGTTCTTGCATTCAGAATTCTGCTGTGGGTTCTGCTGGCAAGCCTCGTGGTGTTCACCGTGGCAACCGGCTTCGGACTGGTCCACGAACGGGACAAGGCGCTGCAGGCCGCCCACTCCGCAACCCAGGAGGCCGTGGCCCACCGCATTTCCACCGTCTCCAATTCCCTGTGGCAATACGACATGGCCGCGCTGGATGTGCTGCTGCGTGGCATGGTCCGGTCCGGCAGCATGGTCCAGGTCGAAGTGCTGGACCGGGACAAGGCAGTCGCCACCGCCCGCAGACCCGGGTTTGACCAGGCTCCGGACAACACCTGGTCGCAGCCGATCATGGCGCCCAACGGCCGTGACCAGATTGGCAGCCTGCGGGTATCCGAGTCCTACGCTGAGATCAACGCCAAGATAGCGGAATCCCTGAAGACGCTGGCCGCAACCGATCTGGCCAAGATTCTGGGCCTGTCGGCTATTCTGTTCACCATTGTCTACCGCAATGTAGCCAGGCATTTGCACCAGATGGCAGATGATGTAACGCGTCTGGGGCGTTCCGACAACGAACCGCAAATTGTGCTGGCGCGCAAGACCGGGCGCAGCTACCGCGATGAACTGGACGTGCTGGTTGATGCCATCAACCGCTTTGTCGGTGATCGCCGCGACGAGATGCAAAAGCGATCCCGTGCAGAGGATGCTCTGCACGAGCGCATTTCCGAAATCGAGGCCACACTGGGCGCCCTCTCCGACGGCGTGATCGCCCTGGACCCGCAACTCTGCATCCGCTATGCCAATGTGGCGGCGGGTGCCCTGCTGTGCACCCGGCCCGAAGCGCTGCAGGGCCTGCCCATTCGGGACGTTCTGCGCGTGGCCCATGCCACCAGCGGTGACGACATGGGGCATCTGTACAGCCTGGTCATGGGCAGCGGTGAGGCTGTGCACCTGGAGCGCGACACGCTGATCCAGGTCCCCGGTGGGCGGGCGTTTGATGCCCGCATCAGCGCCGCGCCGGTCCCCGGCTCGGCCGACGTGGCAATGATCTTTGTGTTCACCGATATTTCCGAAGAGGTGTCCGGGCGCCAGAAGATCGAGTTCCAGGCCTTCCACGATCCGCTGACCCAACTGGGCAACCGATCAATGCTCGCGCGCGATCTGCCACGGGACATCGAACACGCGGTGCAACACGCGCGCCAGGTCGCGGTCCTGTGCCTGGACCTGGACAACTTCAAGAACATCAACGACACGCTGGGCCACATGCTGGGTGACGTCATGCTCAAGCAACTGGCGCAGCGTTTCGAATCGGTGGTGGGCCGCTCGGGCTGGGTGACGCGCCACGGCGGCGACGAATTCGTGGTCGTGCTGCCGAACATCACGTCGATGGAGCCGGCCATCGCGCTGGCCGAGAAGCTGATGGCCACCATCGCCGAGCCCTTCTCCATTGAGGGGCATGAGTTGCGCGTGACATCTTCCATTGGCATCAGCGTCTGCCCGGATCACGGCACGGGCGTTGGCAAGCTGCTGAGCAACGCCGACCTGGCCATGTACGCCGCCAAGCGCCACGGCAAGAATGCGTTTCGCGTCTTTGAAGAGCGCCTGCTGCAGCGCTCCACGGCTCGTCTGAACATGGAAAACGGTCTGCGCGTGGCCCTGCTGGAGGGGCAGCTGTCCCTGGTTTTCCAGCCCAAGGTGCACCTTGCTTCGCTGCGTGTTGATTCCGTGGAGGCCCTGTTGCGCTGGAATGATCCCAAGGTCGGTGCCATTGGGCCGGACACCTTCATCCCGGTCGCAGAGGACACCGGCCTGATCATTGAAATTGGCGACTGGGTGTTGCGCCAGTCCCTGGTGGCCGCGCGGCAGCTGAAGGCCGAGCTGGGTTACAGCGTGGCGATTGCGGTCAACGTGTCACCGGTGCAGTTTCGCAGCGACGCCCTGATGGTCACGCTGCGCCAACTGCGTGAGGCCACACCCGACCTGTCCGAGCTGCTGGAGATTGAACTCACCGAGACGGCGCTGTCAGGCGAGATCGACGATGTGGTGGCCAAGCTGCGCGCGTTTCGGGACATGGGCCTGAAGGTCGCCATTGACGACTTTGGCACTGGGTACTCGTCGCTGGCCTATCTGAAGAACTTCCCCATCGACATCCTCAAGATTGACCAGGCCTTTGTTCGCGGGCTGTCCGACAGCCCGCAGGACAAGGCCATCGTGACCTCGGTCGTCCAGCTTGGGCGCAGCCTGGGCTTCAAGACCGTGGCCGAGGGCGTGGAACTGCAAGACCATGCCGCCATACTGCATGCACTGGGCTGCGACTATGCCCAGGGCTACTGGTTTGCCCGACCACAGCCCCTGGAACAACTGGCCAACACCATCCGCACCATTTCTGGAACCACCTGAACCATGACCACCACCCCTATCCGCTTCTCCCTGCTGGCTTTGGCCGCCATCGCCCTGGCCGCGTGCAATCCGGCCGCGCCGCCCGCAACCCCGGCTGCAGCCGGCGCGGCATCCACACCGCCCATGACCGTCGCCAGCGCCATGGCCCAACTCCCCCCCATCGTCCCCGTGCCGGCGCCCGTGGTGCCTCCGGAGCTGCAGGCAGGCAAACAGGTGTTTGACAAGACCTGTGGCCTGTGCCACGGCGCGGGAACCGGCGGCGCGCCCCGGCCTGGCGACAAGGCCAACTGGGCTCCGCGCATTGCCCAGGGCACGGAAACGCTCTACCAGCACGCCCTGCTGGGCTTTAACGGCGCGGCGGGCTTCATGCCCGCACGCGGTGGCGCCGCACTGTCCGACGCCGAGGTCAAGGCCGGCGTGGATTACATGGTGTCGCTCTCGAAATAACCCTCCCGGCGCGGCTGTGATGCAACCGAAACGCTCCCCGTTCTCCCGCAATGTGTGGCTCAGCGCCAGCATGCTGGT
>JAVBYK010000136.1 GCA_030824095.1 bacterium | reverse complement strand
GCGGCGACGGGCACGGATGCCGGAGCAGGGACCGCCGGTATGGGCGCCACATCCCGGGGACGCGGCGGAGGCACACGCGGGCGCGGCTGGTAGGACATGGCGTGCTCCAGCTTGTCCGCCCACTCGGCCAGATCGGCGTGGCCATCCTCACTGGCACTCTGGCGGGCGAAGCGGACGATTTCCGTGGCGTACTCCAGGTTGTCGGCCATCCACTCGGTATCGGTCACGCGCCCGGTCTTGCGACGCAGCAGCACGTGCAGGTGGGCGGCAATGGCAAGTTTTTCACTGGGTAGCATGGCGCACTCCTTCAGGTTCCCATGCGTTCACGGTGCTGGGTCAGGTCCAGCCCCGTGACTTCGGATTCGTCATCGACACGCAGTCCGACAATCGCCTTGGTGAGCCATAGCAAGGCCAGACTCATCACCGCGCTGTAGACAATCACCACCAGCACTCCCAGTGCCTGCACACCAAGGTCGCCATGCACGCCGGAGATGGTGCGGTTGGCCAGCAGGCCCGTCATCAGTGCACCCACAATGCCACCGATACCGTGCACGCCAAACACGTCCAGCGAGTCATCGGTATTGAGCAGGCGCTTCAGGCCGGTCGCACCCCAGTAGCAGGCCAGTCCCGCCACGGTGCCGATCAGCAGCGCATCCTTGGGTGTCACAAACCCAGCCGCCGGCGTGATGGCCACCAGCCCTGCCACCAGCCCCGAGCACAGACCCAGCAGTGAGGGGCGCCGGCGCACGATCCACTCACCCAGCATCCAGGACAGGGCTCCGGCCGCCGCAGCAATGTGGGTCACCGCCATGGCCAGGCCGGCGCGCCCGTCGGCGGCCACGGCCGAGCCGGCATTGAAGCCAAACCAGCCCACCCACAGCAGACCGGCACCGGCCATGGTCAGGCCCAGGTTGAAGGGCTCAAACGGCTCACGTCCATAGCCCCGGCGCGCACCCAGCACATGGGCGCAAACCAGCCCGGTGACCCCGGCATTGATGTGCACGACCGAGCCACCGGCAAAGTCCAGCACCCCCATCTGCGCCAGCCAGCCGCCGGGCTCCCAGACCCAGTGCGCAATCGGCGCATAGACCAGCACCGACCACAGGCCAATGAACCACAGCAGGGCGGAAAAGCGCATACGCTCCACCACCGCGCCCACGATCAGGGCAGCGGTGATGATGGCAAAGGTGAGCTGGAACATGGCATAGACCGACTCCGGCACATTCGGTGCGGCGTGGCTCACTGCCACCTTGCCAGCCACCTTCAGATAGTCCAGACCGCTGAACCACAGGCGGCTGCCGCCGCCCAGCCATTCGGAGCCCGGCGTGAAGGCCAGTGAATAACCCACGGCAAACCACAGCAGGCTGACCAGGGCCGCCGCGGCGACCACGCTGGCCATGGTATTGAGCACATTCTTCTTGCGCACCATGCCGCCGTAGAACAGGGCGATGCCCGGCAGCGTCATCAGCAGCACCAGCGCCGTGCTGGTCATCATCCACGCCGTGTCTGCGGCATTGAGCGTCTCCTGGGCCACCAGCGTGGGGTGGATCAGCGGCGCCGGTGCCTGTGCCCAGGCGGGTAGGGCGCAGCAGAGAAAACAGGCCAGTAAGCATTCCGTGCGGATTCGGTGCATCGTGTTCCTTGTGTCGTGGGTCCCGCATCCTCCAAGCACAAGGCGTGCCATTGGAATCAGGTATGGACCATCACCAGTTTGGTGCGAAAGTTGCATGCGCCCCGGGAAGGAGGAAATCTCACACATGCTTTCCAAACTGTCCCATTGGCTGGGCCGCCTGAGCGTAGGCCGCAAGCTCACCCTGATCTACCTGCTGGATCTGACCGCGGTCATCTATGTGTCCGGCATCCTGATCCACGAGAAATACCTGGCCATCGACTTTGCGCGCAAGGAAATCGTCGGAGCGACCTATACCGAAACCGTGCGCCAGAGCCTGATGGACGCGTTCTCGCTAGGCGCGCCCTCCCCGTCCGGGCGCGTCAGCCAACTGCCGGCCCTGAACGGTACCCGCGAGCGCTACGACGAGGAGCTGCGCACCGGCGAGGCGGCACGGCGCTTCGCCCAGACCCTGTCCGACATTCAGGCCCTGGCGCGCAAGTCCGACTCCAGCGCCAGCCTGGGCGCGGCCAAGGGCCAGCTGCTGACGCAAGGCCGCGACCTGCTGACCACGGTGGGCAACCAGTCCAACCTGATCCTGGACCCCGACCTGGACAGCTACTACGTGATGTCGCTGTCCATCCTGCGCTTTCCCGAGCTGCTGCAGGTGCTGCACGACGCACACGAGTTCATGCAGGGCTGGGGCCACGCCAGCAATGGCAGGAACCAGGTCGCCCAGTTGCTGACGCTGGTGGGCCGTTTTGACGCCGTACTGGTGGCCATGGAGTCGGACTACGACCAGGCCTGGGCGGCCGGCTCCCCCCAGCTGGGCGCCGCACTCAGGGCCACGCGCCAGAACCTGAACCAGCAGGCACGGGCCTTCCAGCGCACGCTGGAGGAAGTGGCCAACAACCCCGAGCGGGACCACCAGGGCAACCGTCTGGACGAACACTTTTACGCCACGCTGGCCGCGCTGAGCACCACCTGGCGCACCACGGTGGTGGAGCTCACGTCCCTGCTGGAAGCGCGCGTGGACCGCATGTTTTCCCGCATGTGGCTGCACCTGGGCACGGCCCTGCTGCTGCTGGGCAGCATCCTGAGTCTGGTCTACCTGGTGGCCAGCCAGATTGCGCGCCCGCTGCAGGCACTGGCCGCTGTGGCCGACAAGGTGCGCAGCAGCGCGGACTACACCCACCGCGCCCACTGGCACAGCAGCGACGAGATTGGCAAGCTCGTCACCGCCTTCAACGGCATGCTGGCCCAGCTGGACCACGACCGCCTGCTGCAGCAGGAGCAGGCCGCACGGGCGGGCGCGGCCGAGGCGCAGCGCGAGCTGGTCGAGGCCTTTCCCATCCCCATGGTGGTGACCTCGGTCCCCGACCACGAGGTGCTGCACGCCAACGCCCCGGCCTTGCCCTGGCTGGGCGACTGCCGGCACGACCCCTGGCTGGTGGGACTGGACTCCAATGTGCGCGCGCGCTTCTTCCAGCGCCTGGCCGACCACGACGCAGTGGACGAATTCGAAGTGCGCTGGCTGGCCGGCACCGCGCCGTCATGGGCCGTGCTGTCGGCGCGCAGGCTGCGCTTTCAGGGGCGCGACGCGGTGCTCACCGCATTTGCACCGATCAACAAGCTCAAGCTGCTGGAGCAGCGCCTGGAGCTCTGGGCCAAGGTGTTTGAAGCCTCCAGCGAGAGCATCATCATCATGAATGTGAACCGCCAGGTCATCAGCGTGAACCGGGCCTTTTGCCGCAGCACCTCCTACGATTTCCACGAGGTCATCGGTGAGGACTTTGCCTTCCTGGTGGACAGCCCGCAGGCCCTGCAGTGGATGGAACAGAAGGACAAGGACGTCTGGCAGGGCGAGGTGCAGATGCGCCGCTACAACGGCGAAACCTATCCGGCGTGGCTGATGCTCTCCACCGTGTACAAGGGCGCCACCGGCGGCGAGGTGGTCAACTTCATCGCCACCTCCATCGACATCACCGACCGCAAGGTGCATGAGGAGCGCATCCACTTCCTGGCCCACCACGATGTGCTGACCGAACTGCCCAACCGCTCGCTGTGCCAGCAGCGCCTGGGCGAGGCCCTCGCCGAGGCCACCACCAGCGGCGAGAAGGTGGCCGTGCTGTTCATCGACCTGGACCGCTTCAAGCTGATCAACGACACGCTGGGCCACCACATTGGCGATGGCCTGCTGCGCGTGGTGGCACGCCGGCTCTGCCAGACCGTACGGGAGGACGACACCGTCAGCCGCCTGGGCGGCGACGAGTTCGTCATCATCCTGCGCCACATCAACGACCGTGAGGAGCTGGACGCCATCGTCAACCAGCGCATGATTCCCTCCATCCGCCAAAGCACCGTGGTGGAGGGGCACACCATTGCGGTGTCCTGCAGCGTGGGGGTGGCCCTGTTCCCCGACGATGCAGCCAACCAGGAGGACCTGATGCGCCGCGCCGATGCCGCCATGTACGAGGCCAAGGCCGCCGGGCGCGACGTGGCGCGTTTTTTCTCGACCGAGACCGACCAGCGCATCCAGGCGCGCCAGATCCTGGAAGCGCAGTTGCGCCAGGCCCTGGCCCAGGGCGAGTTCAGCCTGCACTACCAGCCCCGCCTGTGTGCCCGCACACGGCGCATGCTGGGCTCCGAGGCGCTGCTGCGCTGGAACAACCCCTTGCTGGGCAGCATTTCACCGGCAGAGTTCATTCCGCTGGCCGAGGAGACCGGGCTCATCAAGCCCATCGGCCTGTGGGTGCTGGAGCAGGCCTGCGCCCAGTGGATGCAGTTTCAGGGCGATAAGCTGTTTGACAGCATGCAGCTGTCCGTCAACCTGTCAGTGGTGCAGCTCACCGACCCCGACCTGGTCGGCCAGTTGCAGCAGGTGCTGGAGCGCACCGGCATGCCGGCCGGTCAGCTGGAACTGGAACTCACCGAGTCGCACCTGATGGACAACCCCGCCGCCGCGCAGGAACAGGTGTCGGCGCTGAAGGCGTTGGGCGTGCAGATCGCGATTGACGACTTTGGCACCGGCTACTCCAGCCTGGCCTACCTGAAGCGCTTCGAAATCGACATCCTGAAGGTGGACCAGTCCTTTGTGCGCGACATGCTGGAGGACACGGCCGACGCCGCCATCGTGCACGCGGTCATCGCGCTGGGCCACACGCTGGGCTTCAAGGTGGTGGCCGAGGGCGTGGAGAACCTGCCCACCGCCCAGACCCTGACCGCGCTGGGCTGCGACGAGTTGCAGGGCTATTGCTTCAGCCGCCCGCTGCCGGTGGAGGCGTTCCGGGACTGGGTGCTGGGGCATGGGGCGCCACCGCAGCGGCGCCGGCCACACCGAGAAACGCTATGATATTGATAGCTATATACGCAATATCCACGAGGGCTATAGGCCTATTTGGCAATAAATCACTTGGCCAAACCCGGTGGTGCGCTCTGTGTCAGGTCATCAGGGCCACGGCCCCGGAGAAAGTGAAAAAGGCGGCGGCGGTGGAGACCAGAATGATGCGCGCAATACGGCCGTTGTCGGCACCAAAGCGCTCGGCCAGCAGCGAGACATTGCTGGCGCTGGGCAGTGCCGCCAACAGCACCAGCACGGTCAGCGCGAAGCGGTCCAGCGGCACGCCCAACTGAATCGCCCCCGCCCCCACCAGCAGCACCAGCAGCGGGTGGAGGAACAGCTTGATGGCAGCCACCGGCACCACCTCCACCCAATGCACCGGGTGGGCCTCACCCGCGCGGGCCATGATCTGCGAGCGGGCCAGCACCGCGCCAATGGTGAACAGGGCCACCGGAGAGGCGGCATCGGCCAGCAGGCCCACGGTCTGCTGCACCGGCTTGGGAAACTCGATCTGCAGCGCAGAAACCACCGCGCCCAACAGGATGGACCAGGGCATGGGGTTGGTTGCCATGCCCTTGAGCGCGTTCTTGACGGCCCGTCCGGCCGAGGCCGCATCGTGGCCGTCCAGACGTGACAGTGCGATGCACAGCGAAGTGGTGATCACCATGTCCACCAGAATCGTCACGATGGCAGGACCCGCCGCCTTGGGCCCTAGCAGCGCCACCAAGAGCGGGACACCCATGAAACCAGTATTGGGAAAGGCGCCAACCAGCGCGCCAAAAGACGCGTCGTTCCAGCCGATGCGCCCATGCATCGTGATGGCCACGACAAACCCGACCATGACCAGTGCGCACAGCAGGTAGGTCAGCGCCACGCTGGGGTCCAGCAACTGGGCAATCGGCGTGCTGGCGCCAAACCGGTACAGCATGCACGGCAGCGCAAAAAACAGCACAAAGGCGTTCAGGCCGGGTATGGCCGGCATCGGCAACATGCCCCGGTGGGCGGCGATGAAGCCACACAGGACCAGGGCGAAGAAAGGGAAGGTGACGGTGAGGATTTGCAGCACGGGTCAATTGTCAGGGCATTTGCGCCTGCGGGGCTGTCGCCGGGGTTTGGCGAATGCCCCGCGCTGACGCCCTCGGCCTGCCCAGCCGTTAAGATGGCGCGCTTGTCTGCGAGCAATGCCTGAATGTCTTCTCCCTCCTCCCCCGTGTCCCATGGATTGAATGCTGCCCAGCAGGAAGCGGTGAACTACATGCACGGCCCCTGCCTGGTGCTGGCCGGCGCCGGCTCGGGCAAGACCCGGGTCATCACCCACAAGATCGGCCGCCTGATCCAGGCCGGGCTGGCACCGCAGAAGATTGCCGCCATCACCTTCACCAACAAGGCGGCGGCCGAAATGCGCGAGCGCGCCAAGGACCTGATTGGCAGGGCCGCCAAGGACGTGCTGGTGTGCACCTTCCACGCACTGGGTGTGCGCATGCTGCGCCAGGACGGGGCCGTGCTGGGCCTCAAACCGCAGTTCAGCATTCTGGACAGCGATGACGTGACCAGCATCCTCAAGGACGCCGGCGGCACCACCGACGCGGCCACCGCGCGCCAATGGCAATGGACCATCAGCGCCTGGAAGAGCGCCGGGCTGAACGCGGCCCAGGCCCTGGCGCAGGCGGCCGACGACAACGAGCGCGTCACCGCCACCGTGATGGGCCGCTATGAGGAACGCCTGACCGCCTACCAGAGCGTGGACTTTGACGACCTGATCAGCCTTCCCCTCAAGCTGCTACAAAATCATGAGCAGGTCAGGCAGAAGTGGCAAGGGCTAATGGGCCATGTGCTGGTAGACGAGTACCAGGACACCAACGCCACGCAGTACGAAATGCTCAAGCTGCTGACCGGCGGCAACCCGCCCGACGGCGCCCGCTTCACCGCGGTGGGGGATGACGACCAGTCCATCTATGGCTGGCGCGGTGCGACGCTGGACAACCTGAAGAAGCTGCCGGTGGACTTTCCGGCGCTGAAGGTCATCAAGCTGGAGCAGAACTACCGCTCCACCAGCGCCATCCTGCGCGCTGCCAACAACGTCATTGGCCCCAATCCCAAGCTGTTTCCCAAGACGCTGTTCAGCGAGCTGGGCGAAGGCGAGCCGGTGCGCGTGGTGGACGCCGACAACGAGGAACACGAGGCCGAGCGCGCCGTGGCCCGCATCCAGAGCCTGCGGGCCGATGGCACGCCGACCCAGGGCAAGCAGTACAAGGAGTTCCGCGACTTTGCGGTGCTGTACCGCGCCAACCACCAGGCCAAGCCATTCGAGAAGGCCCTGCGCAAGGCGGGTATCCCGTACAAGGTATCGGGTGGCCAGAGCTTTTTTGACCGGGCAGAAATCCGCGATCTGTGCGCCTGGTTTCGCCTGTGGGCCAACAACGACGACGATCCGGCGTTTCTGCGTGCCATCACCACGCCCAAGCGGGGCATTGGCCACCAGACGCTGGGCTCGCTGGGCGTGTTTGCCAGCCAGTACAAGCTCAGTCTATTCGAGTCGCTGTTCTCCGGTTCGCTGGGATCGGTGCTGTCGGCACGCGCACTGGGCAGCCTGCACGAATTTGGCCGCTATGTGAACGACCTGGAATACCGGGCGCGCCAGACCGAAGGGGCGGAGGCCGCCAAGGCCTTCCTGATGGAGTGGCTCAAGGACATTGGCTACGAGAAACACCTGCTGGACAGCGAAGACAGTGACAAGGTGGCCGCCGCCAAATGGTCCAACGTCCTGGAATTTTGCGACTGGATGGCCCAGCGCTGCGGTGGGGAGATCGATGACGCGGCCGGTGTCACGACCACTCGGGAGGTCAAGAGCCTGCTGGAGGTGGCACAAACGATCGCCCTGCTGTCCACCATCAGCGAGCGCGAAAAGGACCAGGATGTGGTCACGCTATCGACGCTGCACGCCTCCAAGGGACTGGAGTGGCCGCATGTGCTGCTGGTGGGTGTGACCGAGGGCATGCTGCCCTTCAAGCTCAATGATGGCGCCGATTCACCGGGCGGCTCGGCCCGCGAACACGAAGCGGCCAATGAAGACCTGGCCCAGCGGTTGCAGGAGGAGCGCCGGCTGATGTACGTGGGCATCACCCGCGCCCAGCGCAGCCTGGCGGTGAGCTGGACGCGACGGCGCAAAAAGGGAAGGGAAATGGTGACCGCGCTACCCAGCCGATTCATCGCTGAAATGGGCCTCGACCAAGCCACGGTCAAGGAAGACCCGCGGGAAAAACTCAAGGCTCTGCGGGCGGAATTTGCCCAGAAGGCAGCCAACTCAGCCGCTGCTGCGGCCCAGATTCGCTAGGACGGTCCTAGCGCAGACCGTCGTAGCCAGTGCGAACGCTGAAATCGCCAAAGCCCGTCCCGCTCATGGAGTCCATGGGGCCAAACTGGGCGTCATGCAGATCGGCCAGCACCATCATCGCGTGGGCCGCTTCCTGGTGGAAACCGATGCGTGCATGCCCAGTATCGTCAATGCCGTTCAAAATGAGCTTGGAGATATAGGCACTGCACTCCTTGTAGCCCCAGAGCGTGCGGATCGTGTTGGCAATGCGGTGGTGGTGCAATTCGACAATTTGCAGGGCATCTTCCTTGCGCTGCTCCATGGTCCGCTCTTCCGGAGAGGCCTGTAGCTGCGCCGGGTCCGTACCGGCAAGAGGCATGGGTGCCGTCCTCTGATACGCGCTGGGCGTGTTGCTGTCAGGGTCCGGCGCCTCTCCCGACGGCAGTGCGCTGAAGCGGGAGTCCTGTTCGGCAACTGCGTTTTCCCAGAGACCCCAACTGGTGTCAGGATCGTCTTCGACGACCTCCAGGCCACGCGAATCCACAGCGTCCTTGGTCGGTCCTGCACCGGGCTTCTTACCTTTGCCAAGAAAACCACTGAACATAGAAGTTCTCCGAAATTTATACCAATGCTACTCCAGCCCGCGAAACTTCGCCACCCTGGAACTGATGGGCGCGATAGAGGGCCATTGACTCAGCGCCCCCGAATGCAACCTCCTCACCCGTGCCGTGCACAGTCAGAGTCATCGGGTTTCCTGAAGATCACTTCGCCGGTCGGTGTGTGAACCACCCGAATCTCCCCACCGCACGGCACAGTCCTCGATTTGGCAGCCATTGCCACCGCCAGTGAGCGCTCGTGAACCATGATCTGGTTGGCTGCATGGGCCTGTTCCCCACCAAGCATGGCCCAATGTGGACTTTTCAGTATCCGGTTGCTTTCAATGCGAAAGTCGCTGGTTTTCTTGTGTTTTATCAGTCTCATTTTTATCCTCCATTTTTTTCGTCAGGCCGTGCAGCTGCCACCTATCGATCCAGTGTCCGCGCACTCTTCTGGTTAACTGGCTCCCCGTACACAGATTTCAAGATTCCGTTGTCCTGGACAAGAGTGCAGTGCGCCAACGAACCCTCACGACGCTGGACAGTACCGCCACTGCTCGCCACCGAACTGTGCCGAACCACGCAACGTCTATGCCTGAGAAAACGAAAAGGGGCAAAGCAAAAAACCCGTCACGGTGGACGGGCTTGTTGCAATATGTGAAATCTGGAGCGGGAAAAGAGGCTCGAACTCTCGACCTATACCTTGGCAAGGTATCGCTCTACCAACTGAGCTATTCCCGCAGGGAGACCACCGAAGTGATCAGAGAAAATCCCATCGAGAAGATGGGAAATTCAATTTGGTGGCCTGGGGCGGAATCGAACCACCGACACAAGGATTTTCAAT
>JAVBYK010000427.1 GCA_030824095.1 bacterium | reverse complement strand
TTTGAGCCCGACACCATTCGCGCCAAGATCAAGGCCAATCCGCTGCTCAAGGGTGTGAACCCCAAGACCGTCAAGCCGCGCATCCTGACGCTGACCCAAAGCACCTATGACGGCGTGCTCTACAACACCGAGACCATCAAGTCCATGCTGGACGGCTATGTCGAGAACATCCACTTTGATGAAGCCTGGCTGCCGCACGCGGCGTTCCACCCGTTCTATGGCACTTACCACGCCATGGGCAAGAACCGGGCACGGCCCAAGGAAGCGGTGGTGTACAGCACCCAGTCCATCCACAAGCTGCTGGCCGGTATCAGCCAGGCCAGCCATGTGCTGGTGCAGGACTCGCAGACTGTCAAGCTGGACAAGCACCTGTTCAACGAGGCCTACCTGATGCACACCTCCACGTCACCGCAATACAGCATCATCGCCAGTTGCGATGTGGCTGCTGCCATGATGGAGCCACCTGGCGGTACCGCGTTGGTGGAAGAGAGCATCGCCGAGGCGCTGGATTTTCGCCGGGCCATGCGCAAAGTGGATGAAGAGTATGGTGACGACTGGTGGTTCAAGGTCTGGGGGCCGGACAGGCTTGTGGACGAAGGAATTGGCCGTGCCACTGACTGGATCATCAAAGGCGAAGCCAAGACGGCCAAGGCTAACTGGCATGGCTTTGGCAAGCTGGCATCGGGCTTCAACATGCTCGATCCGATCAAGTCCACCATCGTGACGCCGGGACTGGACCTGAACGGAAAGTTTGCCAAGACCGGTATTCCGGCCAGCATCGTGACCAAATTTTTGGCCGAACACGGCGTGGTGGTGGAGAAGACCGGCCTGTACAGCTTCTTCATCATGTTCACCATCGGCATCACCAAGGGCCGCTGGAACAGCATGTTGACTGCTCTGCAGCAGTTCAAGGACGATTACGCCAAGAACCAGCCCATGTGGCGCGTGCTACCGGAGTTTGTCCAGAAGTATCCGCGTTACGAGAAGATGGGCCTAGCCGACCTGTGCCAGCACATCCACCTGCTGTATGCCAAGTTTGATATCGCACGCCTGACCACCGAGGTGTATCTGAGCGATCTGGTGCCGGCCATGAAGCCCAGCGATGCCTATGCCCACATTGCGTTGCGCAAAACCGAACGGGTGGAAATCGACCACCTGGAAGGCCGCGTTTCGGTCGGTATGGTGACGCCGTATCCACCCGGCATTCCGCTGCTAATTCCCGGTGAAGTGTTCAACAAGAAGGTCGTGGATTACCTCAAGTTTTCACGGGAATTCAACGCACAGTGCCCGGGCTTCGAGACCGACATCCACGGTTTGGTCGAGGAAACTGGAGTGGACGGCGTCAAGCGCTATTACGCCGACTGTGTCAAGGCGTAAAGGGCATGGATGGAGCTCCGCGGGAAAGTCGCGGAGCCTTCGGAGCTTAGGCGTGCAGCAGATTCAGCTGACGGGCGATGATGTCGTGATTGAGCCACAGCACCGGCCCTGTCGGGGCTGACGACTCCCGGAACATCAGCGGACCGGTGGCCTCGATCACCAAAGCACTGAGCAGGTCCGTGATGAGCGCTTTACTGTCCCTGTGCAACTTTTGAACCTCGTCCGAGGTGCCAATGGTCAGATCCGCCTGTGGCTGGCTGTTGGGCATTGGCCAGGCCGCAAAATTGCGGAATGGCCGCATGACCTCACTGGTCTGAAAATCCAGAACCTTTTGAAGGACGTTCTCCAGCGTGACTCCGTCTGCCAGGAGCGCTCGGCACGCCTGCCATTGCGCTTCGGCCCAGGCGCCGCCATTCTCTTTTTTGAGCGCATGGAGCAAAGGAATGAGCGGCAATTCGACACCAGCAAAAATATCGGATGAATTCGTCCGGATTTCTGGGCAGTTGTAGACAGTCGCCTTGATGCCCTGGCTCCACGCGGTCTCGGCAATGCGTTCGAGCCGCATCTTGGCCATGCCTTGCGTGTAGTTGGTGTAGGTTTGCCACACATAGTCCTCACCGATGAGGATTTCGGTACCGTGGTAGCCATACGCAGAGTAACGAACCTGGCCGCCGCCAGCCTCCACGCGTGCTCTGATGGATGCACTGGCGTTGATGAGGTGCTCGAACGTGTTGGCAGACACTTCATCAAAATTCTTCAGGATCAGTTTGCCCAGATCGCTGTCAAGCAAGGTTTGCGACGACATGTAGCGCTCTCCACGCCCTTTGTAGACGCGGTTGGCAATGGCGAGGAAGACCTTGGCCTTGGGAATCCCACCCGCCATGGTGTGGGCGAAGAAGACATTGCGGTCCGGCGGAATCATTCCGTCGAGTGAGGTCATCACTTGGGCGAGGGAATTCGCGAATCGTGCAATGCCAATTTGCTGGCACTTTTCAATGTGCGCCCAATCAAGCTTGTCTTCGGTCCAGGACTTGAGCGTCAGGCCGGAGAGCAAGTCGGTTGGGGTCGGCTCGCCTGCGGGTGAATCCAGGTCAAAACCCGCCATGAGCGGAATATTGATGATCTTGCCGCCAAGGTTCTGTTCCGCGGCCGCCAACTCCTCGTCGTTCAAGGGGCGAAGTGCGTTGTTGGCGTCACGGCGACCCACGGTGATTCCGACGATGTGCATTCCTGCTCGACGAGCTTCATTGATCAGGCCATTGGCATAGCCCCGTCCGAAGAGTTCGCCGAACAATATGAACACATCGCCTGCGCGAAATAGGGTTTTCTGGGGAAGTTGGTGCAAAGGGATCGGTT
This sequence comes from bacterium, assembly GCA_030824095.1. Taxonomy (GTDB): domain Bacteria; phylum Pseudomonadota; class Gammaproteobacteria; order Burkholderiales; family Burkholderiaceae_C; genus Allorhodoferax. Next base: position 7,057 of record JAVBYK010000427.1, on the reverse strand, counting down.
TATTCATGTTTACATTATTACTTTTCGGGAAATGCGGAATCCATGGAGGTCAGCTCTTGCTTCGGGGTAAGAACAAAGCTCCAGTGGACCCCAATGGCGCTTTGTTGTATGAATGGATCCCGCCTACTGAAGAATTTTCGCACGCGCAAGCCGTTGAAGCGGATTGCGGTGGGCAAAGCGCCCCCTAAAGCCCAATTAGAAAGCCCTGACGCAGGGTTTTTGTTGACATTTGGTCAATAACTCCTTACGAATCAAGGCACTTAGCACGTTTTTGCGTTACAATTGCGGCTCACGACCAAACGGGCGGGTAATTACCGCCCGTTTTTTTTGGGCGATTGTTTTTGAACGGGCAGATCCGAAGTGGCATTGCAGGACATTGTTGAACAAACCGTGAGTGGTCTGGGATATGACCTGGTGGAGATTGAGCGCTCCGCCGGTGGCTTGCTGCGCATCACGATCGACTTGCCTTGGGTGCAGCCCACGGAGGGTGTGGCGGCAGTGGAGCAGTTTATCAATGTGGAAGACTGCGAGAAGGTTAACCGGCAGTTGCAGTTTGCACTGGAGGTGGATGGCATCGAGTACAAGCGGCTGGAGATTTCTTCACCCGGTATTGATCGCCCCTTGCGGCATGCACAGGATTTTGAACGCTTCGTTGGTCATGTGATCGATGTGACACTGAAGGCGCCCATGGGGGCTGCTGCGGGTGGGCAGGTGCACGCCAATCGCAAGAAGTTTCGGGGCACGCTGGAAAAAGTGCCGGGCGCCGACGGTTCGGTAGGCTGGCAAATCGTCTGGAGCGATGCTCCGGCGGTCAAACCCGGACAAAAGGTCAGCAAGAAACGGGTGCCCCCGCCTTTGCAGGCCTTGGGGTTCACTCTGGATGAGTTGCGTGAAGCACGACTGGCCCCGATTGTGAATTTCAAGGGGCGCGGCGCCGCTGGCGACGCAGAGTAATACGTGGGTGGCAGGCCTTTGGAGGCCTGTTGTCCGGATTTTGGTTTGGTATTGGTTAATTCGAGTGTTCAGGAGAGTCATGGCATGAATCGCGAACTGTTGATGCTGGTAGAGGCAATCTCACGTGAAAAGAACGTTGAGCGTGATGTGGTGTTGGGTGCCGTGGAAGCGGCCCTGGCCCAGGCGACCAAAAAACTGTATCCCGGCGATGTGGACATTCGTGTCGCCCTGGACCGCGACAGCGGCAACTACGAAACCTTCCGCCGCTGGCACGTGGTCCCCGATGAGGCCGGCCTGCAACTGCCTGACCAGGAAATCCTGCTGTTCGAAGCCAAGGAACAAATTCCGGACATCGAAGTCGATGAGCACATTGAGGAGTCTGTTCCTTCTGTGCCAATCGGCCGTATCGGCGCCATGGCGGCTAAACAGGTGATTTTGCAGAAAATTCGTGACGCTGAGCGCGAAATGCTGCTCAACGACTTCATGTCGCGCGGCGAAAAGATCTTCGTCGGCACCGTCAAGCGCATGGACAAGGGCGACCTGATCGTTGAGAGCGGCCGGGTCGAAGGCCGTCTGCGACGCAGCGAGATGATCCCCAAGGAAAACTTGCGCACCGGTGACCGTGTGCGCGCCATGATCATGGAAGTGGACCTGACCCTGCGTGGCGCACCCATCGTGCTGTCGCGCTCCGCCCCCGAGTTCATGATCGAGTTGTTCCGCCAGGAAGTGCCAGAAATCGAACAGGGTCTGCTGGAGATCAAGTCCTGCGCCCGTGACCCCGGTTCGCGCGCCAAGATTGCTGTGTTGTCACACGACAAGCGCGTCGATCCTATCGGCACCTGCGTTGGTGTGCGTGGTACCCGTGTCAATGGTGTGACCAATGAGCTGGCTGGTGAGCGTGTCGACATCGTGTTGTGGAGTGAAGACCCTGCGCAGTTTGTGATTGGTGCATTGGCCCCAGCCAACGTGTCCAGCATTGTGGTGGATGAAGAGCGCCACGCCATGGATGTGGTGGTGGACGAAGAGAATTTGGCGATTGCCATCGGTCGTGGCGGCCAGAACGTGCGTCTGGCGTCCGAGCTGACCGGCTGGCGCATCAATATTCTGGATGCCGCCGAGTCGGCCCAGAAGCAGGCAAGCGAAACCGATTCCGGCCGCAAGCTGTTCATGGAAAAGCTGGATGTGGACGAGGAAATCGCCGACATCCTGATTTCCGAAGGGTTCACCAGTCTCGAAGAGGTGGCCTATGTGCCGCTGCAGGAGATGCTGGAGATCGAAGCCTTTGACGAGGAAACCGTCACTGAGCTGCGTACCCGTGCCAAGAATGCCCTGCTGACCATGGAAATTGCACACGAGGAAAGTGTGGAAGAGGTTTCGCAGGATTTGCGCGACCTCGAAGGTCTGACGCCAGAACTGATCGGCAAGTTGGCCGATGGCGGCGTACACACACTCGACGACCTGGCTGATCTGGCCGTCGACGAGCTCACGGATATTACCGGCCAGTCTGCGGACGAGGCCAAGACCCTGATCATGAAGGCGCGCGAACATTGGTTTACCAATGACGCCGCTTCTCAAGAGTAATGGTTATGTAAATAAAGTTTCAGTAAAGGTCAACAACTGCCCCGGGGCAGTTGGGCCGCCGCCAAAGGTTACACAACAAATGTCCAGTACGACCGTCGCCGAGTTTGCAAATGAACTCAAAAAATCCACTGACACGCTGCTTGAGCAGCTGAAGTCGGCCGGGGTCGCCAAATCGGCCGCCTCGGATGTCCTGACCGACTCCGACAAGCACAGCCTGTTGAACTATCTGCAGAGCGCCCACGGAACGGCAAGTCCCGACCGCAAGAAGATCACGCTGGTCAAGAAGCAGACCACCGAAATCAAGCAGGCCGATGCGACCGGCAAGGCGCGCACCATTCAGGTGGAAGTGCGCAAGAAGCGCACGTTCGTACGACGCGATGACGATGTGGTGGCGGTACCCGAGGTTCCCGAGCGCGAAGTGGTGGCGCCTGCGCCCGTCGTGCCCGTGATCGACAACGCTGAGTTGGCCCGCCGCGAGGAAGAGGCCCGCCGCCAGGCCGAGCTGATCCGCCGTCAGGAAGAAGAGCTGGCAGAGAAGCGCCGCCAGCGTGAAGCGGACGAGCAACGCCATCGCGAGGCTGAGGAGCGGGCTGCAAGCTATGCCGCTGCCGAGCAGGAAAAGAAGAGTCAAGCCACGATGAGCAAGACCGAAGCCAGCGAAGAGGCAGCCGTAGCGGCTGTCGCACGCGCTGCTGCCCAAGCTGAAGTGCGTGAAAAGGCTGCTGCCGAATCCAAGGCGCGTTCTGATGAAGAAGCGGCCCGCGCAGTGGACCTCAATGACCGCCGCCGTAAGGCCGAAGCCGAGGCTGCCGCGATTCGCTCGATGATGTCCGCCCCAAAGCGTGTTCTGGTAGCCCACAAGCCCGAGGCACCCAAGGCTCCTGTAGCGGCCGATGCCAAGGCCGGCATGAAGGGCACCTTGCACAAGCCTGCAGCGGGCACCACTGTTGCCAAGCCGGGCAAACCGGCTCCTGCCGGCGGACCTGCCAATGCGCCGGCCGGCAGCGGCAAGGAAGTCAAATCCGCCAAGCTGTCGAGCAGCTGGGCGGGCGATCCGGCCAAAAAGAAGGCCATCCCCACCCGGGGTGATACCGGTGCGGGAGCCGGACGTTCCACCAACTGGCGCGCCGGCCCGCGTGGTCGCCGTGGCAGCAATGACCGTGATCGTGATCATCACCAGACGGCATCTGCCCCGGTGGAGGCACGGGTGCTGGAAGTGCATGTGCCGGAGACCATTACCGTGGCCGAACTGGCCCACAAAATGGCCGTCAAGGCCTCCGAGGTCATCAAGCATTTGATGAAGCTCGGCCAGATGGTCACCATCAACCAGCCGCTCGACCAGGACACTGCCATGATCGTGGTGGAAGAAATGGGCCACAAGGCGGTGGTTGCAGCGTTGGACGATGCCGAAGCCTTTACCGATGACGAAGTGCAACAACAGCACGCCGAAGCAATGCCGCGCGCGCCCGTTGTGACCGTCATGGGGCACGTGGACCACGGCAAGACCTCCTTGCTGGACTACATTCGCCGCGCCAAGGTGGCGTCCGGCGAAGCTGGCGGCATTACCCAGCACATCGGTGCGTACCACGTGGAAACCCCGCGCGGTATGGTGTCCTTCCTGGATACCCCCGGCCACGAGGCCTTCTCGGCCATGCGTGCCCGTGGTGCCAATGCGACCGACATCGTGATTCTGGTATGTGCCGCCGACGACGGCGTCATGCCCCAGACCAAGGAAGCTATCAAGCACGCCAAGGCGGCTGGTGTTCCTATCGTGGTGGCCATCACCAAGTCGGATAAGCCCGACGCCAATCCGGAGCGCGTCAAGCAGGAACTGGTGGTTGAAGAAGTGGTGCCGGAAGAATACGGCGGTGAGTCCCCATTTGTGTCCGTGTCCTCCAAGACCGGCATGGGCATTGACGAACTGCTGGAACAGGTGTTGCTGCAAGCCGAAGTGCTGGAACTCAAGGCGCCCGTCGATGCCATGGCCAAGGGCCTAGTGATCGAAGCGCGTTTGGACAAGGGGCGTGGTCCGGTTGCCACTATCCTGGTGCAATCCGGCACGCTGAAGACCGGCGACGTGGTGCTGGCAGGCCAGACCTATGGCCGCGTACGCGCCATGCTGGACGAAAACGGCAAGCCGATCAAGACGGCCGGCCCATCGATTCCAGTCGAAATCCAGGGTCTGACCGAAGTGCCACAGGCTGGTGACGAGTTCATGGTTCTGGCCGATGAGCGCCGGGCGCGCGAAATCGCCACCTACCGCGCTGGCAAGTTCCGCAATACCAAGCTGGCCAAGCAACAAGCCGCCAAGCTGGAGAACATGTTCACCGACATCTCGGCCGGCGAGGTCAAGATGCTGCCCATCATCGTCAAGGCCGACGTGCAAGGTTCGCAGGAAGCGCTCAGCTCTTCCCTGCTGAAGCTTTCCAACGACGAGGTCAAGGTCCAAATGGTGTACACCGCGGTGGGTGCCATCAGCGAGTCGGACGTCAACCTGGCAATTGCCGCCAAGGCCGTGATCATCGGCTTCAATACGCGTGCCGATGCCGGTGCGCGCAAGCTGGCCGAGAACAATGGCATTGACATCCGCTACTACGACATCATCTATGACGCCGTGGACGACCTCAAGCTGGCCATGTCCGGCATGCTGACTCCCGACAAGAAGGAAGAAGTCATTGGTACCGCCGAAATCCGCCAGGTGCTCAAGGTGTCCAAGATCGGTTCCATCGGTGGCTGTATGGTTACCTCGGGTGTGGTGCGCCGTACCGCCAAGTTGCGCCTGCTGCGCAACAACGTGGTCATCTACACCGGCGAACTGGATTCGCTCAAGCGCTTCAAGGACGATGCCAAGGAAGTTAAAGAGAACTTCGAGTGCGGCTTGACGATCAAGAACTACAACGACATCCAGGAAGGCGATGCGCTGGAGTTCTTCGAAATCCGCGAAATCGCCCGCACGCTGTAATCGGACGCATCCATGGCGCGCAAGAAATCATCCACCCCCAACCGCGGCTTCCGCGTGGCCGATCAGATCCAGCGCGATCTGACCGAGCTGATCGCGCGCGAGCTGAAAGACCCGCGGGTCGGGATGGTCACCATCCAGGCCGTGGAGGTGACGCCGGACTATGCGCACGCCAAGGTATTCTTCAGCCTGCTTAAGGGCGACCCGGTGGAGACGGCCGAGGGCCTGAACCAGGCCGCCGGTTTCCTGCGGGCTGGGTTGTTCAAGCGTTTGCACATTCACACCGTGCCCACGTTGCATTTCCTGTTTGACCGCACCACCGAGAGGGCGGCGGACATGAATGCCTTGATTGCGCAGGCAGTGGCCTCGCGCTCCAAGAACGAGCAGACTGAATAGCCATGAGCACCGCCGGGCCGCCCCAAGGTGCGATGGCCCCCTTGGGGGGCAGAGAGCCACGCGCAGCGGGCGAACGTGGGGGGCCACGTCCTGCGAGGGTGCCTCGGCGCCCCGTGCATGGGGTGCTGCTGCTGGACAAGCCATTGGGCTGGTCGAGCAACGACGCCTTGCAGAAGGTGAAATGGCTGTTGCGGGCCGAAAAGGCCGGCCACACCGGCACGCTGGACCCGCTGGCCACCGGTGTTTTGCCGTTGTGCTTTGGTGCTGCCACCAAGTTCAGCCAGATGCAACTGGAGGCCGACAAGGAATACGCGGCGACGGCGCTGCTGGGAACGCGCACCAGCACGGGCGACGCCGAAGGTGATGTGATTGAAGTGCGCCCCGTGCAGGTGACGGAGCAGGATGTAGCCAGTGTGGTGCCCCGGTTTACCGGGCCCATCCTGCAGACGCCGCCCATGCACAGTGCGCTGAAGAAAGATGGCAAGGCCCTGTACGAGTACGCCAGGGCCGGATTGGAAGTGGAGCGGGCGCCGCGTGCGGTCACTATTCATGCATTGAATGCGGAGCTAGCCCTCGTGGATGCTACGAAAACAGCTATCAATTTGATAGTAAAATGCAGCAAGGGCACGTATATCCGCACACTGGGCGAAGACATCGGTCTGGCCTTGGGTTGTGGTGCACATTTGACCCGCCTGCGCAGAACGGCAACGGGTGGTTTCACCGTTGCGCAATGCGTCACGCTGGAGGCACTGGAAGCCATGACCGAGGAAGAACGCCTGGCCTGCCTGCTGCCGGTGGATGCGCTGCTGGAGCGCCACACCCCTGTCATGCTGGACAGCGAGAATGCCGGACGGTTCCTGAGTGGCATGCGCCGCCGGGGAAGTTGGCCGGATATGGACGCCGTGGCCGTGTATGGAACACAGCCGCAGGCCTTGCTGGGAACCGCCCATACCAAGGCGGGAGAACTGATACCGGGGCGCTTGCTGAGCCCGCTGGAGATTGCACAGTCTCAGGCCCAGCAAGCGTGGAAACAGGAAGTCGCCTGAACGCGCATGCGCGTCTGGCACAACAGATTCAAGAGAGAAAGTGAACCATGAGCAGTAAACAAATCCGCAATATCGCGATCATCGCCCACGTCGACCACGGCAAAACCACCATGGTTGACCA